>NZ_BAAGZJ010000221.1:0-500 GCF_054778635.1 Nocardiopsis nanhaiensis | reverse complement strand
CACCTTCCTCGGCCTCCAGAACCAGACCGAGGGTGCGGGTCCGGCGGTGACGCAGGATGGGCAGGTGGTCTCCATGGCCGCGATCCGTGCCCTGGCCCCCAACAGTGTGCTGCGCCGGATGATCACCGCCCCCAAGGGCGACCGGGTGCTGGACGTGGGCCGCACCCAGCGCGATGCCACGGGTGCTCTGCGGGATGCGGGGATGTTCGGTCACACCACCTGCGCCTGGCCCCAGGGCTGCAACTTCCCGGCCAGCGGGTCGGAGGCCGACCACAAGATCAGCTTCTCGGCCGGTGGGTCCACCAGCGCGGACAACATTCAGCCACTGTGCTCGGACCACAACCGGTTGAAGTATCGCCGGGAGACCAACCCGGAGGCCTCCATCTGGCAGGGCCGCCCTTCCCACCGCAACCGCAGCAACAAGGGGGAGGACTCGGACGGGGACCCGGAGCCAGCCCAACCCCCTTCCTGGAGTCACGGTCACCCTCGTTTTTGACTCC
>NZ_BAAGZJ010000220.1:0-508 GCF_054778635.1 Nocardiopsis nanhaiensis | reverse complement strand
GGCCTCAACGGGGGCCATCCCCACCGAGTGGATCAGCCAGTTCTGCACCGACCTCTGCCCACCCGCCCCCAACAGGGTCCCGGCCGCCTCCAGCTGCGCCAACCGCAGCAGCATCGAAAGCTGGGCCTGTTCCATGTCCTCGAACACCTGCGAGATCACATCCAGGACCTGGCCAGCCGCACCCGCCGGGGGCACCTCCGCCATCTCCGAGGCGATCTTTCCCCGGGCAGCACCCATGGCGGACACGGCGGGGGTGTTTCCCGCCGTGTTCCCGCACTGCCCGAAAGAAGAAGTCATACCCTAAGGATATCAAGAAAGGCACAGAAAGGGCCTATCCCGGAGGTGATAACACCCTTACCTGACCACACTGACCCACATTTCCCGGCTCATCCCAATCGGGGGTGTAGGAGTTGGGGTCCGAAGCCGCCGGTCTCGAGCAGGCTTCGGGCGATGTAGTTGGTCAGGTTGCGGAACCCGAGTGCGGAGCCGCGCAGGTGTTCGAGCCGTC
>NZ_BAAGZJ010000219.1:0-510 GCF_054778635.1 Nocardiopsis nanhaiensis | reverse complement strand
GTGAACCCCCTAGTTGGAGTCAAAAACGAGGGTGACCGTGACTCCAGGAAGGGGGTTGGGCTGGCTCCGGGTCCCCGTCCGAGTCCTCCCCCTTGTTGCTGCGGTTGCGGTTGCGGTGGGAGGGACGGCCCTGCCAGATGGAGGCCTCGGGGTTGGTCTCCCGGCGATACTTGAGCCGGTTGTGGTCCGAGCAGAGTGGCTGAATGTTGTCCGCGCTCGTGGACCCGCCGGCCGAGAAGCTCTGCTTGTGGTCGGCCTCCGAGCCGCTGGCCGGGAAGTTGCACCCCTGGTACCAGGCGCAGGTGGTGTGACCGAACATCCCCGCATCCCGCAGAGCACCCGTGGCATCGCGCTGGGTGCGGCCCACGTCCAACACCCGGTCGCCCTTGGGGGAGGTGATCATCCGGCGCAGCACACTGTTGGGGGCCAGGGCACGGATCGCGGCCATGGAGACCACCTGCCCGTCCTGCGTCACCGCCGGACCCGCACCCGTAGCCGGGCCGTCTTCGC
>NZ_BAAGZJ010000218.1:0-525 GCF_054778635.1 Nocardiopsis nanhaiensis | reverse complement strand
TGGCGGAATGATTATTCGTTGTTGGAGCCTGCGGTGTTGGGGGAGTGGGTTCCGGAGCTGTCGGTGAGTGTGGTGGTTCCGGCGCATGGGCATCCGGAGAAGCTGGCGCTGGTGTTGGCGTCGTTGGCTGCTCAGAGCTATCCGGCGCATCTCATGGAGGTGCTGGTGGTGGATGACGGTTCGTCTGAGCCGTTGGTTCTGCCGGAGGTGTGTCCGGAGAACACGAAGCTGTTGTCCTCTGCTCCGGGGGGTTGGGGTTCGGCGCACGCGGTCAACACCGGGGTTGCTGCTTCTTCGGGGCAGGTGGTGTTGCGTTTGGACGCGGACATGCTGGTCTACCGGGAGCATGTGGAGTCGCAGATGCGCTGGCATCACTTGATCGATTACGGCGTTGCTCTCGGGCACAAGCTTTTCGTGGACTTCGATCCGGCGGCCATGACTCCGGAGTACGTTCGGGCGGAGGTGGGGGCGGGTCGTGCTGAGGAGCTCTTCGACAGGGAGAGCGCCGACCCGCACTGGGTCGAG
>NZ_BAAGZJ010000217.1:0-526 GCF_054778635.1 Nocardiopsis nanhaiensis | reverse complement strand
GCCGCCCCCATCGTGACCCCGTGGTGGTGGGTCGTGCCGCTGGGGGCCGCGGTGCTGGCCCTTGGCCGGGTGCTGGTCCTTCTGCGCCATGTGGCCTGGTCCCGCAACGCCCGCCTCATCGAGGTGCTGCCCCCGCCGACCGCGGAGATCAGCGGCGCGGAGGCGTTCTGGACCCAGATGCTGGGGCTGCTGCGCCCCGCATGGAAACGCCTCCTGTGCGGCCAACCACACGTGGTGTGGGAGTACGTCGCCGACGAGGCCGGGGTGCGGATCCGCCTGTGGGTGCCCGGGGGCCTCCCCCCGCACCTGGTCGAGCGGGCCATCGAAGCCGCCTGGCCGGGCGCGGCGGCCACCACCGGCCCCGCACCGCCGTCGGCGGAGGAAACCCGCTCGCACGGGGGTGTGCTGCGGCTGGCCCGCCCCGACCACTACCCCATCGCCACCACCCACGACGAAGACCCCTTGCGCGGGCTCATCGGCGCCGCTGGATCACCCGCCCCCGGGGAGACGGTGCTGGTGCAGGTGG
>NZ_BAAGZJ010000216.1:0-526 GCF_054778635.1 Nocardiopsis nanhaiensis | reverse complement strand
CCACCTGCACCAGCACCGTCTCCCCGGGGGCGGGTGATCCAGCGGCGCCGATGAGCCCGCGCAAGGGGTCTTCGTCGTGGGTGGTGGCGATGGGGTAGTGGTCGGGGCGGGCCAGCCGCAGCACACCTCCGTGCGAGCGGGTTTCCTCCTCCGGCGGCGGGGTGGGGACGGTGGTGGCCGCCGCGCCCGGCCAGGCGGCTTCGATGGCCCGCTCGACCAGGTGCGGGGGGAGGCCCCCGGGTACCCACAGGCGGATCCGCACCCCGGCCTCGTCGGCGACGTATTCCCACACCACGTGTGGTTGGCCGCACAGGAGGCGTTTCCATGCGGGGCGCAGCAGCCCCAGCATTTGGGTCCAGAACGCCTCCGCGCCGCTGATCTCCGCGGTCGGCGGGGGCCGCACCTCGATGAGGCGGGCGTTGCGGGACCAGGCCACATGGCGCAGAAGGACCAGCACCCGGCCAAGGGCCAGCACCGCGGCCCCCAGCGGCACGACCCACCACCACGGGGTCACGATGGGGGCGGC
>NZ_BAAGZJ010000215.1:0-531 GCF_054778635.1 Nocardiopsis nanhaiensis | reverse complement strand
CGGGCACAAGCTTTTCGTGGACTTCGATCCGGCGGCCATGACTCCGGAGTACGTTCGGGCGGAGGTGGGGGCGGGTCGTGCTGAGGAGCTCTTCGACAGGGAGAGCGCCGACCCGCACTGGGTCGAGCGCCACATCAACCAGCACAACCGGCTGCGTACCGCCGGACGCCTGTCCTACAAGGTGTTCATCGGGGCCACCGGGTCCCTGCACCGCGACCTGTTCGACGCCGCCGGAGGCCTGGACGCCGCCCTCGTCCTGGGCGGTGACACCGAGTTCGCCTACCGCGTCTCCCAACAGGGGGCCGTGTTCGTTCCGGACCTGGACACCAGCAGCTGGCACCTGGGCCGCACCCAGATGCAGACCCGACGGGACGCCGGAACCCGCTACCGCTCGCCCTACGTCTCCAACCGGGTGCCCGACTTCCACCTGCGCCGCAAACGCCCCGAACGCCAGTGGGACGTCCCCTTGGTGGACGTGGTCCTGGACACGGCCGACCACACGCTGGAGGAGGTCGACACGACCGCCTCCGC
>NZ_BAAGZJ010000214.1:0-533 GCF_054778635.1 Nocardiopsis nanhaiensis | reverse complement strand
GCGAAGACGGCCCGGCTACGGGTGCGGGTCCGGCGGTGACGCAGGACGGGCAGGTGGTCTCCATGGCCGCGATCCGTGCCCTGGCCCCCAACAGTGTGCTGCGCCGGATGATCACCTCCCCCAAGGGTGACCGGGTGCTGGACGTGGGCCGCACCCAGCGCGACGCGACGGGTGCTCTGCGGGATGCGGGGATGTTCGGTCACACCACCTGCGCCTGGTACCAGGGCTGCAACTTCCCGGCCAGCGGCTCAGAGGCCGACCACAAGATCAGCTTCTCGGCCGGTGGGTCCACCAGCGCGGACAACATTCAGCCACTCTGCTCAGACCACAACCGGTTGAAGTATCGCCGGGAGACCAACCCCGAGGCCTCCATCTGGCAGGGCCGCCCTTCCCACCGCAACCGCAACAACAAGGGGGAGGACTCGGACGGGGACCCGGAGCCAGCCCAACCCCCTTCCTGGAGTCACGGTCACCCTCGTTTTTGACTCCAACTAGGGGGTTCACCACACACCCACCTCAACCCAACCCGCCCC
>NZ_BAAGZJ010000213.1:0-552 GCF_054778635.1 Nocardiopsis nanhaiensis | reverse complement strand
TGGTACCAAGCGCAGGTGGTGTGGCCGAACATCCCCGCATCCCGCAGAGCACCCGTGGCATCGCGCTGGGTGCGGCCCACGTCCAGCACCCGGTCGCCCTTGGGGGAGGTGATCATCCGGCGCAGCACACTGTTGGGGGCCAGGGCACGGACCGCGGCCATGGAGACCACCTGCCCGTCCTGCGTCACCGCCGGACCCGCACCCGTAGCCGGGCCGTCTTCGGCCTGGAGGCCGAGGAAGGTGGGCAGGGGCACCATGATGTTGATCATCGCCACCGCAGCACGCTTGCGACCCTGACCGCCCTTGCCGCCCTTGCCGTCCCCACCCCCGGCACCCTCAGCGCCCTCGCTGGAGTCGGTGGGGCCGGTGGGGTTGGTCGCGGACCGGACCAGGTTCATGAACGCGTCATACATCCGCTCCGAGGACGACACGTGCAGCCTCTCGGGGTCATAGTCCGACTCGTGGGCCTTGAGCACACACCTAAGCTCCTCGGCGTGCTCACCCGGACCCCAGGCCTCGAACAGGTGAGTGCCATCAAAGGTGCGCACCAAA
>NZ_BAAGZJ010000212.1:0-557 GCF_054778635.1 Nocardiopsis nanhaiensis | reverse complement strand
ACTGTGGGCAGCGCGAAACACCGGAGCGGGTTGGGGTGGGGTGTGTGGTGAACCCCCTAGTTGGAGTCAAAAACGAGGGTGACCGTGACTCCAGGAAGGGGGTTGGGCTGGCTCCGGGTCCCCGTCCGAGTCCTCCCCCTTGTTCTTGTTGCCCCGGTTGCGGTGGGAAGGGCGGCCCTGCCAGATGGAGGCCTCGGGGTTGGTCTCCCTCCGGTACTTCAACCGGTTGTGGTCCGAGCACAGGGGCTGAATGTTGTCCGCGCTCGTGGACCCGCCGGCCGAGAAGCTGATCTTGTGGTCGGCCTCTGAGCCGCTGGCCGGGAAGTTGCAGCCCTGGTACCAGGCGCAGGTGGTGTGGCCGAACATCCCCGCATCCCGAAGAGCACCCGTGGCGTCGCGCTGGGTGCGGCCCACGTCCAACACCCGGTCGCCCTTGGGGGAGGTGATCATCCGACGCAGCACACTGTTGGGGGCCAGGGCACGGACCGCGGCCATGGAGACCACCTGCCCATCCTGCGTCACCGCCGGGCCAGCAGCTTTGCCGTCGCCCTCGGCCT
>NZ_BAAGZJ010000211.1:0-564 GCF_054778635.1 Nocardiopsis nanhaiensis | reverse complement strand
GGTGCCCGGGGCGGGGACGGCAAGGGCAGCAAGGGCGGTCAGGATCGCAAGCGTGCTGCGGTGGCGATGATCAACATCATGGTGCCCCTGCCCACCTTCCTCGGCCTCCAGGCCGAGGGCGACGGCAAAGCTGCTGGCCCGGCGATGACCCAGGACGGGCAGGTGGTCTCCATGGCCGCGGTCCGTGCCCTGGCCCCCAACAGTGTGCTGCGCCGGATGATCACCTCCCCCAAGGGCGACCGGGTGCTGGACGTGGGCCGCACCCAGCGCGACGCCACGGGTGCTCTTCGGGACGCGGGGATGTTCGGTCACACCACCTGCGCCTGGTACCAGGGCTGCAACTTCCCGGCCAGCGGGTCGGAGGCCGACCACAAGCAGAGCTTCTCGGCCGGTGGGTCCACGAGCGCGGACAATATTCAGCCACTCTGCTCGGACCACAACCGGCTCAAGTACCGGAGGGAGACCAACCCCGAGGCCTCCATCTGGCAGGGTCGTCCCTCCCACCGCAACCGGGGAAACAAGGACCAGGGTGGGAGCAAAGGTCAGGACGGGGACCCGGAGCCA
>NZ_BAAGZJ010000210.1:0-570 GCF_054778635.1 Nocardiopsis nanhaiensis | reverse complement strand
ATGGTGGCCGTCTCCGCTGCGCGCGTCAAGGTCGTCGCCGTCGAAGCGCTGGCGCGCTATCGGAGGCGCTCCACCTTGACCCGCTTCGCTGCGACGGCGGGTCGGCGGCAGTCAGGAAACGGGGGACGTGTGGTCGGGGCCCCAAGGGGGCCCTTCGGGCCCCGAGCCTGCGGCCCGAAGGGCCGGGCTTCGCCCGGTCCGGCCGTGGCCGGCCGGACGCCTGCCCGTCCGCCCGGCTTCATCGGACAGCGCGTCGCAATCCAGTGACCAGCCAGCGACGAAGGACCCGAACAGGCCGGGCGCATGGCCGAGCGCGTCCCACCGGGCTTTCGGCCAGGCTCAGGCCCCCTCAGCGAAGTTGATCTTGCCCCCAGCTCCACCCTCGACGGCCGAGGGTTGAGACAGGGGCAAGATCATCGGGGATCAACCGGTTTCGGACGCAACGGACACCCCCACCAGGCCGGTTCCGGACACCGGGGCCGCCCCCCCGGGGGGCGGCCGCTACCCCCGGTGGAGGCACCCGGGACACCGACCCCCCGCCCAGAAGCACCCGGGGGCCAGTGAACCCCC
>NZ_BAAGZJ010000209.1:0-579 GCF_054778635.1 Nocardiopsis nanhaiensis | reverse complement strand
GTTGAGGCCAACGGGCGCGCCGAGCTGGCGCGGCGGTTGTTCGCCCAGGAGTTGCCCGCCACCCGCCAGGGCCTGGACTCCGGGTTGTTGTCCATCGGGGAGGCGGTGGCGGTGTGCAAGGCCGCTGATAAGGCGGTGGGGGCGCGCAACACTAAGGACTGCCCGGATGCTGGCCTCTTCCGGCGGATGGTGGAGGCCGGGATCTTGGCTTCCAAGGCCAAGGAGCCGTCGATGTCGACCTCCGACATTCACCGGCTGGGCCGGGAGCTGCTGGCCCAGTACAACCCGGCGGTGGTGGAGGAGCAGTACCAGGCCGCCTTCGACGCCCGTGGTGCACGCCTGGTGCGGACCTTCGATGGCACTCACCTGTTCGAGGCCTGGGGTCCGGGTGAGCACGCCGAGGAGCTCCAGTGTGTGCTCAAGGCCCACGAGGTGGCCTATGACCCTGAGAAGCTGCACGTGTCGGCTTCGGAGCGGATGTATGACGCGTTCATGAACCTGGTCCGGTCCGCGACCAACCCCACCGGCCCCACCGACTCCAGCGAGGGCGCTGAGGGTGCCCGGGGCGGGGACGGCAAG
>NZ_BAAGZJ010000208.1:0-594 GCF_054778635.1 Nocardiopsis nanhaiensis | reverse complement strand
AGGGGCGCACGGGTCGCAAGCGTGCTGCGGTGGCGATGATCAACATCATGGTGCCCCTGCCCACCTTCCTCGGCCTCCAGGGCGAAGACGGCCCGGCTACGGGTGCGGGTCCGGCGATGACCCAGGATGGGCAGGTGGTCTCCATGGCCGCCATCCGTGCCCTGGCCCCCAACAGCGTGCTGCGTCGGATGATCACCTCCCCCAAGGGTGACCGGGTGCTGGACGTGGGCCGCACCCAGCGCGACGCCACGGGTGCTCTGCGGGATGCGGGGCTGTTCGGTCACACCACCTGCGCCTGGTACCAGGGCTGCAACTTCCCGGCCAGCGGCTCAGAGGCCGACCACAAGATCAGCTTCTCGGCCGGCGGGTCCACGAGCGCGGACAACATTCAGCCACTCTGCTCAGACCACAACCGGCTCAAGTACCGGAGGGAGACCAACCCCGAGGCCTCGACCTGGCAGGGCCGCCCCTCCCACCGCAACCGCAACAACAAGGGGGAGGACTCGGACGGGGACCCGGAGCCAGCCCAACCCCCTTCCTGGAGTCACGGTCACCCTCGTTTTTGACTCCAACTAGGGGGTTCACCACACACCG
>NZ_BAAGZJ010000207.1:0-596 GCF_054778635.1 Nocardiopsis nanhaiensis | reverse complement strand
AGGAAGGGGGTTGGGCTGGCTCCGGGTCCCCGTCCGAGTCCTCCCCCTTGTTGCTGCGGTTGCGGTTGCGGTGGGAAGGGCGGCCCTGCCAGATGGAGGCCTCGGGGTTGGTCTCCCTCCGGTACTTCAACCGGTTGTGGTCCGAGCACAGCGGCTGAATGTTGTCCGCGCTGGTGGACCCTCCGGCCGAGAAGCTGATCTTGTGGTCGGCCTCCGACCCGCTGGCCGGGAAGTTGCACCCCTGGTACCAGGCGCAGGTGGTGTGACCGAACATCCCCGCATCCCGAAGAGCACCCGTGGCGTCGCGCTGGGTACGGCCCACGTCCAACACCCGGTCACCCTTAGGGGAGGTGATCATCCGACGCAGCACACTGTTGGGGGCCAGGGCACGGACCGCGGCCATGGAGACCACCTGCCCATCCTGCGTCACCGCCGGACCCGCACCCTCACCCTCGGTCTGGTTCTGGATGCCGAGGAAGGTGGGCAGGGGCACCATGATGTTGATCATCGCCACCGCAGCACGCTTGCGACCCTGACCGCCCTTGCCGCCCTTGCCGTCTTCGGCCTGCCCCTCGGCACCCCCGGCGCTCTCGGTG
>NZ_BAAGZJ010000206.1:0-606 GCF_054778635.1 Nocardiopsis nanhaiensis | reverse complement strand
ATCACCTCCGGGTTAGGTCCTTTTTGGGTCTTTCTTGGTATCCTTAGTGGTATGACTTCTTCTTTCGGGCAGTGCGGGAATGCGGCGGGCAATACGCCCGCCGTTTCCGCCACGCGCACCGCCCGGGAGAAGATCGCTTCGGAGATGGCGGAGGTGCCCCCGACCGGAGCAGCTGGCCAGGTCCTGGATGTGATTTCTCAGGTGTTCGAGGACTTCGACCGGGCCCAGCTTTCGATGCTGCTCCGGTTGGCGCAGCTGGAGGCGGCCGGGGCCCTGCTGGAGGCGGGTGGGCAGAGGTCGGTGCAGAACTGGCTGATCCACTCGGTGGGTATGGCCCCCGTTGAGGCCAACGGGCGCGCCGAGCTGGCGCGGCGGTTGTTCGCCCAGGAGCTTCCCGCCACCCGGGAAGGCCTGGACTCCGGGTTGTTGTCCATCGGGGAGGCGGTGGCGGTGTGCAAGGCCGCCGATAAGGCGGTGGGGGCGCGCAACACCGGCCGCTACCCGGATGCTGGCCTCTTCCGGCGGATGATGGAGGCTGGGATTTTGGCTTCCAAGGCCAGGGAGCCGTCGATGTCGACCTCCGACATTCACCGGCTGGGCCGGGAG
>NZ_BAAGZJ010000205.1:0-655 GCF_054778635.1 Nocardiopsis nanhaiensis | reverse complement strand
TAGAGGGCCAGGAGCTGGTGGGCGGGGTCGGTGTGGTGGTCGAGCAGGGTCGTGGCCAGCCGGTACAGGCCCTGGATCTGTTCGCCGTCGTCGGTGGTGGCGGTGATGCGGGCTTCGATGATGCGGAGTTTGAGCCCGTCTAGGTGGGTCAGGTAGGACCCGTCGGGTAGCAGGGTTTCGACCCGGGGGCGGCGGCGGGCGCGCAACCGGATCAGGAACTGGGCGCCGGTGGCGGCGGTCTGGTTCAGGAAGGTGTTGCCTTGGTAGGCCTGGTCGGCTAGGACCAGCATCTGTGGGGTGAGCAGACCGAGGAGTTGGCGGGCTTGGTCGGGTTCGCCGCTGGGGGCGGGGCTGATGGTGGCGCCGAGTAGGGAGCGGGTGCCGGTCTCGCACAGGGCGGTGACCTGCAGGCGGGGGTAGCCTTCCTCGCCGTGGGGCTGGTCGATCTTGCGTAGCCAGGTCAGGTTGTGTTCGCTGTCGGGGGCTTTGATCGAGTGGCAGGCGTCGAAGGCCACGGTGCGCCAGTGGCGGTAGCAGGTGCCGGGGGTGGTGGGTTGGGCCAGGGGGACGGCGATGGTCTCGAAGAGGGTGGTGAAGGGGGCGGGTCCCAGGCGTCGGCGTAGGTGGCGCAGCGCGGCTTCGCTGGGGCGGGGCA
>NZ_BAAGZJ010000204.1:0-660 GCF_054778635.1 Nocardiopsis nanhaiensis | reverse complement strand
CAAGGTCGTCGCCATCGAGCGCTTCGCGCGTCAACGGCGCTCCACCTTGACCCGCTCCGCTACGACGGCGGGTTGGCGGCTATCGGGAAAGGGGGACGGGTGGTCGAGGTCCGATCCCTTTCGGGCTTCGCCCGAAAAACGGAACCCCCTCGGCCTGGCGGCCGATGCCTGCCACGCCGCCGGAGCATCGACGGGTCGGGTGTCGCGGCCGGTCAAGGTGGGAGGCGAAACCCCGATGATCTTGCTCCTGGCTCCACCCTCGGCCGTCGAGAATGGCGACAGGAGCAAGATCATTCCCATACTGGAACACATTTGTCCGCTTTGCCCAGGAATGCGGTCAGGGGGTTGACTCCCTTTTCTGGAAGGCTTTTTTCCGGGGAATGGGGAAGGCGGGTCGGGGTGGCCTGGTAAGGGTGTTATCACCTCCGGGATAGGTCCTTTCTGGGCCTTTCTTGGTATCCTTAGTGGTATGACTTCTTCTTTCGGGCAGTGCGGGAATGCGGCGGGAAATACGCCCGCCGTGTCCGCCATGGGCACCGCCCGGGAGAAGATCGCTTCGGAGATGGCGGAGGTGCCCCCGGCGGGTGCGGCTGGTGAGGTCCTGGATGTGATTTCTCAGGTGTTCGAGGACTTCGATCGGGCCCAGCTTGCGATGCTGCT
>NZ_BAAGZJ010000203.1:0-721 GCF_054778635.1 Nocardiopsis nanhaiensis | reverse complement strand
CCCCGTAACGCGGGGCGGGTGCGCACCTACGCCGCTGCTCCCCGAACCCTGGCCGAGGCGCGGTCGCCGCGCTCGCCCCGGCCGCCGCAGGTCCCGGGACCCCGGCGCCCCTTGGAAACCGCACCCCTGCAGCTCCTCCACACGGTCCTGGTGGGATTGCGCCAGCCGGGGGTGGCGCTCTGATGCTCGACACCTGCACCGGAGACCTGCTCACCGCCGTCGAAGACGCCCTCCGAGCCCCCGCGCACCTGACCCCGCACCAGCTCTGTGAGTGGCACGCCCACACCCTGCGCAACCGGCTCCCGCTCATCCGGGACGCCCTGCGCATCGCCCGCACCGAAGACGACGCCGAACTGGCCACCCACCTCATCGACCAGGCCGTCGCCGACCACCCCACCTGCCCGGTCCCGCCGCCCCGCGAGGGAGGTGCGGCAGAGGGTGACGGGGCGCGCCTGCGCCTGCCCGCGCACAAGAGCGCGACCTGTGAGAGCGAGCTGTCCATCCCCGAGCACGTCCTGTGCTCGCTGCTCTACCGGCACTGGACCATGACCGTCGAGGGCCAGCCGCCGAACGAGGTCTACGTGGGCCGCCGCCCCTTCGGCTGGTCAGGACCGGGCGACCCCTTCGAGCGCATCACCGCCCCCACCCGTACCCAGCTTCTGCGCCTGCTCGCCTTCCGCCACCTGGGCGTCAACCCCAAAAAGCCCGGCGGTCCCATGCC
>NZ_BAAGZJ010000202.1:0-727 GCF_054778635.1 Nocardiopsis nanhaiensis | reverse complement strand
TCCGCATCATCGAAGCCCGCATCACCGCCACCACCGACGACGGCGAACAGATCCAGGGCCTGTACCGGCTGGCCACGACCCTGCTCGACCACCACACCGACCCCGCCCACCAGCTCCTGGCCCTCTACCACGAACGCTGGGAAGTGGAATCGACCTTCTACTCCCTGCGCCACACCCTGCTGCACCGCCGAGTCCTGCGCTCACACGACCCGGTCGGCCTACAGCAAGAGGTGTGGGCTGCGCTGGTGGTCTACCAAGCACTGCGCATGGCCATGGTCGAGGCGGTCGAATCACGCCCGGGCACCCACGCCGACCGGGCCGGGTTCACCACCGCCCTACACACCGCCCGAACCCAGGTCATCACCGCCCAGCAGATCCTGCCCGACGAAGACGATCCCGCCCAGTGCGGCACCATCGCCCAAGAGGTACTCAACGACCTGCTTCCGGCCCGACGAAAGCGGATCAGCGCCCGCAAGGTCAAATGTCCCCAGCGGCGTTACGGCTACGCCGATCCGGGCCGGCCACCCAAGTCCCAGCATGTGCGGGAGCTGGCGCTGCAGATCCTGGCCCCCGCACCCGAGACCGTGGCCGGGCCGCCACAGCCGACCGCCCCAGCAGCGGTCCCCGGGATCCGGCCCCAGGGGTCCAAGGAACAGACGATGCGGCTCCTGAGAACCGACCCGCACCGGGGGTGGAGCCCCATCGAAGTGGCCCGGGCCTTGGAGTA
>NZ_BAAGZJ010000201.1:0-755 GCF_054778635.1 Nocardiopsis nanhaiensis | reverse complement strand
GTACCAGGCCGCCTTCGACGCCCGTGGTGCGCGTTTGGTGCGCACCTTTGATGGCACTCACCTGTTCGAGGCCTGGGGTCCGGGTGAGCACGCCGAGGAGCTTAGGTGTGTGCTCAAGGCCCACGAGGTGGAGTATGACCCCGAGAGGCTGCACGTGTCGGCTTCGGAGCGGATGTATGACGCGTTCATGAACCTGGTCCGGTCCGCGACCAACCCCACCGGGGACGGTGAGGGCGCTGAGGGTGCTGAGGGTGCCGGGGGCGGGGACGGCCAGGGGAAGGGGCGCAAGGGTCGCAAGCGTGCTGCGGTGGCGATGATCAACATCATGGTGCCCCTGCCCACCTTCCTGGGCCTTCAGAACCAGACCGAGGGTGCGGGGCCTGCGGTGACCCAGGATGGGCAGGTGGTCTCCATGGCCGCGATCCGTGCCCTGGCCCCCAACAGTGTGCTGCGTCGGATGGTCACCTCCCCTAAGGGTGACCGGGTGTTGGACGTGGGCCGCACCCAGCGCGATGCCACGGGTGCTCTGCGGGATGCGGGGCTGTTCGGTCACACCACCTGCGCCTGGTACCAGGGGTGCAACTTCCCGGCCAGCGGGTCGGAGGCCGACCACAAGATCAGCTTCTCGGCCGGTGGGTCCACCAGCGCGGACAACATTCAGCCACTGTGCTCGGACCACAACCGGCTCAAGTACCGGAGGGAGACCAACCCGGAGGCCTCCATCTGGCAGGGCCGTCCCTCCCACCGCAACCGCA
>NZ_BAAGZJ010000200.1:0-777 GCF_054778635.1 Nocardiopsis nanhaiensis | reverse complement strand
CTCTTCCGCGCCCCCACCACCCACAGACCGACCGGGCACCTCATCTCGTGGAGCCTGCGCCAGCTGCCCGACGAACTCAAAGCCGTCGGCACGCTGCTAGCGCTGGATTCGATCTGGCGCACCGTGGCCGACACCCCCAACCCCGACCACCCGCGCATGGTGCTGGTGGACGAAGCGTGGATGCTCATGTCCGAACCCGAAGGCGCCAATTTCATGTTCCGGCTCGCCAAGGCCGCCCGGAAGAGGTGGACGGCGTTCAAGCTGGCGACCCAAGACGCCGCGGACGTGCTCGGCTCCGAGTTGGGCAAGGCCATCATCGCCAACGCGAGCACGCAGATCCTCATGCGCCAAGCTCCGCAGGCCATCGACGAAGTCGCGGCGGCCTTCAATCTCTCCGAGGGCGAACAGCACTACCTACTCGCCGCCTCCCCTGGCGATGCGCTCTTGTGCGCAGGAAGCGATTTGAGGGTGGCCTTTCGCGTGGTGGCCAGCGAAGCCGAACACCAGCTCGTCACAACGAATCCAGCCGAACTCGCCGCTGCGGGCGAGGCAGACCCCTTCACCGACCTGGAGGTCGAGGACGGGGAGGATCTGCTGTGAAGGAGTCCTTGGCCGAGATCTGGTCCGTCATCACCACCCTGCTCGCCCTGGCCGCCCCCATCGTGACCCCGTGGTGGTGGGTCGTGCCGCTGGGGGCCGCGGTGCTGGCCCTTGGCCGGGTGCTGGTCCTTCTGCGCCATGTGGCCTGGTCCCGCAACGCCCGCCTCATCGAGGTGC
>NZ_BAAGZJ010000199.1:0-783 GCF_054778635.1 Nocardiopsis nanhaiensis | reverse complement strand
CGCGCCCGTTGGCCTCAACAGGGGCCATCCCCACCGAGTGGATCAGCCAGTTCTGCACCGACCTCTGCCCACCCGCCTCCAACAACGTCCCGGCCGCCTCCAGCTGCGCCAACCGCAGCAGCATCGCCAGCTGGGCCCGGTCGAAGTCCTCGAACACCTGCGAGATCACATCCAGGACCTCACCGGCCGCACCCGCCGGGGGCACGTCGGCCATTTCCGAGGTGATCTTCTCCCGGGCGGTGCGCGTGGCGGAAACGGCGGGGGTGTTTCCCGCTGTGTTCCCGCACTGCCCGAAAGAAGAAGTCATACCCTAAGGATACCAAGAAAGGCCCAGAAAGGACCTATACCGGAGGTGATAACACCCTTACTCAGCCACCCCGACCCGCCTTTCCCATTCCCTGGAAAGAAGCCTTCCAGGAAAGGGAGTCACCCCCCCTGACCGCATTCTTGGACAAAGCGGGCATATGCGCATCCGAATGGGAATGATCTTGCTCCTGTCGCCATTCTCGACGGCCGAGGGTGGAGACAGGAGCAAGATCATCGGGGTTTTCGCCGCGCGCATTGACCAGCCGCGACACCCGACTCGTCAACGCTCCGGCGCAGGGGTAGGCATCGGCCGCCAGGCCGACGCAGGTATCGGGCGGAGCCCGAGTTTTTCCCGCTCGGACCTCGACCACGCGTCCCCCTTTCCCGATAGCCGCCAACCCGCCGTCGTAGCGGAGCGGGTCAAGGTGGAGCGCCGTTGACGCGCGAAGCGCTCGATGGCGACGACCTTGAGGCGCG
>NZ_BAAGZJ010000198.1:0-794 GCF_054778635.1 Nocardiopsis nanhaiensis | reverse complement strand
CGGCGCCGAACTTGCCTCTGGTAGCAAGATCATCGGGGATAAACCGGTTTTGGACGCAACGGTCACCACCACCGTGCCGGTTTCGGACACCGGGGCTGCCCCCGGGACCACCCCCCGGGGCGGCCGCTACCCCGGTGGAGGTACCCGGGACACCGACCCCTTCTCAAAAGCCACCCGGGGGTCGGGGAGCCCCCGCCCTGGAGGCAATCTCGGCGCCCACAATGCCTCCAACAGGGGGGCTCACCACGCCCCACCCCACACCCGGCTGGGCCACCGGCACCACCCCGCCCCGACCGGTCCACCCACCGAGCCGCAAGACCGGTGGGACGCGCCCGACCACGCGCCCACCTGATCGGGCTCCTCGTCGCCCACCCGCCACTAGATTGCGACGCGCTTACCGACACAGCCGGACGAAGGGGAAGGAACCCGGCCGGCCACGGCCGGGACCACGCAGACCTCGACCACCCGGCCCCTCTTTCCCATAGCCGCCAACCCGCCGTCGCAGCGGAGCGGGTCAAGGTGGAGCGCCACTGACGCGCGAAGCGCTCGACGGCGACGACCTTGAGGCGCGCAGCGGAGACGGCCACCATCGAGCGGCGGGAAAGGAGGGAACCCACACCCAAGAACAAACCCCCACCCGCCAATTCACATGTTCACAAGTAGACACAAAAAAAGGGGGGTCGCCCCCGCAGGAACAACCCCCCAAAGAAAAACCGTGGCAGCGACCTACTCTCCCACCCCACCACAGGGCAGTACCATCAGCGCAAGGAGACTTAACGACCGGGTTCGAAATG
>NZ_BAAGZJ010000197.1:0-853 GCF_054778635.1 Nocardiopsis nanhaiensis | reverse complement strand
CGCGGGCGAGCTGGGCGGTCTCGGTCGGGGTCTTGCCGACCTTGACACCCACAGCCTCCAGAGCCTCCTTCTTGGCCGCGGCCGTACCCGAGGAACCCGACACGATGGCACCCGCGTGACCCATCGTCTTGCCCTCCGGAGCGGTGAAGCCCGCGACATAACCCACCACGGGCTTGGTCACGTTGTCCTTGATGAAGTCCGCGGCACGCTCCTCAGCGTCACCACCGATCTCACCGATCATCACGATCACATCCGTGTCCGGGTCGGCCTCGAACGCCGCCAGAGCATCGATGTGCGTGGTCCCGATGATCGGGTCACCACCGATACCCACCGCCGACGAGAAACCGATGTCACGCAGCTCGTACATCATCTGATACGTCAGCGTGCCCGACTTCGAGACCAGACCGATCCGGCCCGGCTTGGTGATGTCGGCCGGAATGATGCCCGCGTTCGACTGCCCAGGGCTGATCAGACCCGGGCAGTTCGGACCGACGATCCGCGTCTTGTTGCCCTTGGTGCCCGCGTAGGACCAGAAGGCGGCCGTGTCGTGCACCGGGATGCCCTCGGTGATCACCACCGCCAGACCGATCCCGGCGTCCACCGCCTCGATCACCGCGCTCTTGGAGAACTTCGGCGGAACGAAGATCACCGTCACGTCGGCACCGGTGGCAGCCATGCCCTCGGCCACCGAGCCGAAGACCGGCACCTGGGTACCGTCGAAGTCCACGCTCTGCCCGGCCTTGCGCGGGTTCACGCCACCCACGACATTGGTGCCCGAAGCGAGCATCCGACGGGTGTGCTTGGTGCCCTCAGAGCCGGTCATGCCCTGGACCAGCACCTTGCTGTCCTTGTT
>NZ_BAAGZJ010000196.1:0-915 GCF_054778635.1 Nocardiopsis nanhaiensis | reverse complement strand
GACCCGCTTCGCTGCGACGGCGGGTCGGCGGCTATCAGGAAACGGGGGACGTGTGGTCGGGGAGGCGATGGCCCCTTCGGGGCCCGGAGGGCCCCTACGGCACAAGCACGGCCTGGCGGCCGTCAGCGGCCACTCCGCCGGAGCGGTGACGCCTGGCGGTGTCGCGGCCGGTCATGGTGTGTGGCGGACCCCGGCGGCCTTCGGCCGGTGCCTGCCCCTGCGCCGGAGCGTTGACGGCTACGGGTGTCGCGGCTGGTCATGGTGTGCGGCGAACCCCGGCCGGTCTGGGTGCCGGTGTCTGGGGCCGGTCGGTGTCTGGGTGTGGGTGAGCCCCCCTGTTGGAGGCAAAAACAGGGGTGAGAGTGACTCTAGGACCAGGGCTCACACCCACCCCCGGGTGTGGGCGACTCGGGACCGGCAACCCCGAGGGCAGGGCGGGGCCAGGGGCCCGGTTCGGGTTCTGGCCATGCGGGGATAGCGGCCCGGCGCAAGCGGGTGGGGGCTTGTTGGGGGTGGATGGTTACGGGTGCGGGGTTGGGGATGGGTCCCCATCCGTATCCGGGCCTCCGCCCTGGGTGCGGCCTCGGTTGCGGCCCGACCACATCCGGTGGGCGGTGCGCACCGCCCACCGGTGCTTGATCTGGTTATGGGTCGCACACAACGGCTGGATGTTAGCGGCGCTGGTGGTGCCGCCCTGCCAGAACTCCACGATGTGATCAGCCTGCGTCCAGG
Source organism: Nocardiopsis nanhaiensis (assembly GCF_054778635.1). Classification (NCBI taxonomy): domain Bacteria; kingdom Bacillati; phylum Actinomycetota; class Actinomycetes; order Streptosporangiales; family Nocardiopsidaceae; genus Nocardiopsis; species Nocardiopsis nanhaiensis. Next base: position 183 of record NZ_BAAGZJ010000196.1, on the reverse strand, counting down.
GCAGCGGCACATCGCACCCGTACTGCCACGCGCAGGACGTGTGGCCGTGGAAGGCCGCCGCCCGGATCTTGGGCGGAGCCAACCGGCAGGACCGGCCCACGTCCAACACCTGCCCGCTCTTCTGCTCCACCACCAGGCGGCGGATCCAGCTCTCACCCAGGAGTTCACGCACCACGGAGATCG
>NZ_BAAGZJ010000195.1:0-943 GCF_054778635.1 Nocardiopsis nanhaiensis | reverse complement strand
CTAGATGATTGAGTCCGATGTCTTCAGTGGTCGTAGGCGATCAGGGACCGCTTGACGGGTGCGTTGGTCTCCCAGTTGTGCCAGATCACCGCGGCCATAGCCAGCAGACGCTGTGCGGTACGGGCGAACACCCCCGCCGGAGTACGCCCTGCGTGCTGCTCCAGGCTGAGCTGGCCTTTGAGCGTGTCGATCACGGCCTCGATCCACTGGCGAGACCGCACCAGCTTGCCGTGGCGGGGCTTTTCGTCCTTGCGGTCGGGACGCACCAGATGGCAGCCCAACTGCTCGGAGACGAACCGCTCGAAGTCCCGCCCGGCGAAGCCCTTGTCGGCCAGAATCACCTGCCCGGCGCGGACCAGGTGGTGGTCGCGTTCCAGCAAGGCGGCCATCACCTCCCGCTCGCCGATCTTGGGGTGGGCCAGACACCACGTGATGGGCATGCCCTCGGCGGTGGTGACCAGGTAGAGCCGGTAGCCCCAGAAGAACCGGGAGTGGGAGCGGCAGTACCCGTACCCGGCCTGCCCGGCCAGCTCCGAGCGTTTGACGGTCTCGCGTGAGGCCGCGCACGGCAGCGGGGTGGAGTCGATCAGCCGCACATCGTCGTCCCAGGTGGGGACCTGTCGGGCGAGGTGGTCCAGGGCGCGGGCGATCAGTGGTCCGGCGTTGTTGAGGCGCTTGTTGTATCCGGACTGGCCAGGCAGGTAGGTGAACAGGTGGCCCAGGCGGGAGCCGACGAAGCGAATCCAGTGACGGGTGGAGGGGAAGCCGAGCAGGACCTGGGCGATGGCCAGGCACAGCAGCTCGGCGTCCGACAGCCGTGGCGGTCGGCCGATATGGCGGGGTTCGACGACGTGGTCGTCGCAGAAGACGTAGAGTGCGGTCAGAAGGGTGTCCAGGTCTCGTTTCACACCAAGACTCTGCGGCACCCTTCGCTGTGTCCGCT
>NZ_BAAGZJ010000194.1:0-1011 GCF_054778635.1 Nocardiopsis nanhaiensis | reverse complement strand
CTAGATCGTTGATGGGAAAATGTGTCCTGGTCAGTGGTCGTAAGCCACCAGTGACCGCTTGACCGGGGCACCGATCAGCCAGTTGTGCCAGATCGCCGCGTTCAGCGCCAGGATGCGCTGGCACACCCTGGCCCACAGCCCCTCAGCGGTGCGGGCCCCGTGCCGCTCCAGGCCGAGCTGGTTCTTCAAGGTCCAGATGATCGCCTCCACCCGCTGGCGCAACCACCCCGGGAACGGGCGGGCCGCCTCGTCCTTGCGGGCCGGGCGCACCAGCACATGGTCGACCTCGGCCATGGCCTTCTCGATCCCGGCCCCGGCGAACCCCTTGTCGCAGACCACTACCCTCGGACCGGCCTCGTCTTCGGGGTCGGGGGCGGGGCCGGTCGCCTGGTGAGCGATCAGGTGCAGGGCCTGCTTGCGCTCGTCCAGTTCCTTGGGGTTGGCCAGGGAGAAGGACACCACCGTCCCGTCGGCGGTGGTGATCAGCATGAGCTTGGACCCCCAGTAGAACCGGTGGTGGGAGGCGTCGCGCCCGTATCCGCACACCTCGCCCAAGGCGGAGCGGTGCACGGTGGTGCGCGAGGCCCCGCACGGGACGGGGGTGCCGTCCATCAACCGCAGGTTCTCCCACCAGGTGGGGGTGTGGCGGGCCAGCCAGCCCAGGGTGGTGAACATGATCGGGGCCAGGCGGGTCAGGTGCCTGGTGTACTCGGACTGGCCGGGCAGGCGGCCGAAGAGGTGGCCGATCCGGGTCGGTGCCAGGCGCAGCCAGCGGCGTTCGTCGTCGCAGCGCAGGAGTACCTGGGCGACGGCGACGCAGACGAGTTCGGCGTCGGTGAGCAGGGGCGGGCGTCCCGGGCCGGTGCGCTGTTTGGCCGAAGGGATCACGTCGTCGTCCAGATGGACGTAGAGTGCTGTCAGAAGGGCGTCAAGGTCATTGGTCACACTCTGATCCTCGACGCCCTTCGCCTTGGGCGCAGGCGTTTCAGGGATTTCCCATCAACGATCTAG
>NZ_BAAGZJ010000193.1:0-1075 GCF_054778635.1 Nocardiopsis nanhaiensis | reverse complement strand
TGTACTGACCACAGAGGTTGAGTACAGCGCGGGGTTGATTTGACAACAAGAGAGGGCCTCCGACATAGGTGTGGATTGTCTCGATCAACACCTGAAGTAAGTCAGGAGGCCCTCCGTGGCTCACACTACCCATGCCAACGCGCCCTTGACCCCCGTGGGACGTCTGGCTCTGGCCCGCTGCGTCGTCGACCAGGGCTGGCCGCTGCGCCGCGCCGCTGAACGCTTCCAGATCGCGGTCACCACCGCCAGGCGATGGGCCTCTCGCTACCGCGCCCACGGCCAGGCAGGCATGAACGACGCCTCCAGCCGCCCGACCCGCTCACCCCGGCGCACCCCTACCCGCCGCGAACGCCGCATCATCAAACTCCGCGTAGCCAAACGCTGGGGACCCGCGCGCATCGCGGGCCACCTGGGTATGCACACCTCCACCGTCCACCGCGTCCTCACCCGCTACAAGTGCGCCCGCCTGTCCCACCTGGACCGCGCTACCGGCCGTGTGGTGCGCCGCTACGAACGCTCCCAGCCCGGTGAACTCGTGCACGTGGACATCAAGAAGCTCGGCAACATCCCCGACGGGGGCGGCCACCAGGCGCTGGGGCGCCCCCAAGGCCGCAAGAACCGCACCAACGCCGGGTACGCCTTCCTCCACAACGCCGTGGACGACCACTCCCGGCTGGCCTACACCGAGATCCTGACCGACGAGAAGAAGGAGACCGCCCTCGCCTTCTGGGAACGAGCCCACACCTACTTCGCCTCGGCCGGGATCACCGTGGAGCGGGTACTGACCGACAACGGGTCCTGCTACAAGTCCCACCTGTGGCGCGAGGCCCTGGCCAAGGCCGGGATCAAGCACAAGCGGACCCGCCCCTACCGGCCCCAGACCAACGGTAAGGTCGAACGGTTCAACCGGACCCTGGTCGATGAATGGGCCTACGCCCGCCCCTACCGGTCTGAGAGCGAGAAGCGGGAGGCGTTCGGCGAGTGGTTGCACGAGTACAATCACCACCGGTTCCATACCGCCGTTGGCGGTCCTCCCGCTTCCCGCGTACCTAACCTCTCTGGTCAGTACACCTAG
>NZ_BAAGZJ010000192.1:0-1133 GCF_054778635.1 Nocardiopsis nanhaiensis | reverse complement strand
CTAGTGTCCTGAGTCGTTAATTCGTCGGCAGTACGAAGCAAGGGATTCGAGGATCTCCTCGGCCGTCTTGTGCCACACATAGGGTCGAGGGTCCTCGTTCCACACCCTGATCCAGGAGTGGATGTCCTTTTCCAGCGCCTGGACCGATCGGTGCACCCCACGGCGCAGCTTCTTACCGGTCAGCTGGGCGAACCAGCGCTCGACCAGGTTCAGCCAGGAAGCGCTGGTCGGGGTGAAGTGCATGTGGAACCGGGGATGGGCCAGCAACCATCGCTTGATCGCCGGGGTCTTATGGGTGGCGTAGTTATCGCAGATCAGGTGCACGTCCAGGCCAGCGGGCACCTCGTTGTCGATTTTGTTGAGGAACTTCTGGAACTCCTGGGCTCGGTGGCGGCGGTGCAGTGATCCGATCACCTTTCCACTAGCGGTATCCAGTGCGGCGAACAGGGTGCTGGTGCCGGCCCGCACGTAGTCGTGGGTGGCTCTTTCGGGTACTCCGGGCATCATCGGCAGTACCGGTTGAGAGCGGTCCAGCGCCTGGATCTGGGACTTTTCGTCCACACACAGCACCAGAGCCCGCTCGGGCGGGTCCAGGTAGAGACCGACCACGTCGTGCACCTTGTCGATGAAGAAGGGGTCGGTGGAGAGTTTGAACGACTCGGCGCGGTGGGGTTGCAGGCCAAAGGCACGCCAGATCCGCGAGACAGTGGACTGCGACATCCCCAGCTGGTTGGCCAGGGACCGGCTCGACCAGTGGGTGGCGTCGCTGGGTTTGTCTTCCAGGGTGGTACGTACTACTTCCTCGACCTGGGTGTCACTCACGGTGCGGGGGCGGCCGGGCCGAGGGCGGTCGGCAAGGCCTTGAAGGCCGTGCTGGGTGAAGCGTCTGCGCCATTTGCGCACGGTCTCCACGTCCACGTTCAACTCGCGGGCGACCTGGGCTTGGGAAAGGGGCAACCCGTCGATGTCGGTGCGGTCGCAGGCCAGCACGATGCGTGCTCGTTGGGCTAGGTCTTGGGCGGACTTGCGCCGCCGGACCCACCGCTCCAGCTCGGCTCGGTCTTCAGCGGTCAGGTCCAGCGGTGCGAGTTTGGGTCCCGGTCGTGCCATGGCACAACCCTAGGCAATTTAAC
>NZ_BAAGZJ010000191.1:0-1163 GCF_054778635.1 Nocardiopsis nanhaiensis | reverse complement strand
CACCAGCAGCCCGCCGCCCCCGCACGCGGGGTCCAGCACGCGCTGCCCTGGCCCGACCTGGGCCAGGTCGGCCATCCAGGCCGCCAGGTCGGCGTCGGTCTCGGCCCGGCTGCGCAGCGCCGCCCACCGGGCCGCCAGCCGCTCGTACACCTCTTCCGGTTCGGCGGCGTCGAGGACCTGGTCCGCCAGGGCCGCCCACCCCTCGACCGGCGCCCCCTCCTCCCGGGGGACCTCGCCGGTGAGCAGCCGCCCGGCATGGGCCAGGAACGCGGTCCGGCGCACGTCGGGCACCTCGGTGCGCACCCGCTGCCACAGCAGGTCGGCCGCGTCGGCCTCGAACTCCTTGCCGTGCTCGCGGCACCAGTCGCGGACCTCTTCCAGCCCGAACAGCGGCCGGTCGGCCGATCCGCCCACCGGCGCCGGGAAGTCGTCGAACCGGCGCCGCCAGTTACTCACCGCGGGTCGGCGCACCCCGGCCAGCCGGGCGATGTCGGCCGACCCCACCAGGGCCTGCGCGGTGTCCCTCCCCGCCTCGCTCATCGTTCACCTCCGGGCCGGAGCGGCTCCAGTACGCCCTGGGCGCGCAGTTCGGCCACGTGTTCGGCCACCCGTACCGGCGCCGTGCCGCCCCGCACGAGCAGACCGGCCTCGATGCTGCGGTCCACCCCGCTCTGCGTCAGGTTGGCGCTGGAGACCAGCAGCGACCGGCGGTCGGCCACCGCGAGCTTGGCGTGGCTGCGGGCGTACCGGTTGGGGCGCTGGTCGGTCGGCCAGTGCCACAGCCGCACCCCCTCCACGCCCGCGAAGGCGTCGGCCGGTTCGCGGTCACCGAGCGTGCCGTGGGCCCCGGCCGCGGTCTCCACGACCACTGACACCGGCACCCCGCACCGGGCCGCCTGGGTCAGCGCCGCGCGCACCCGCCGGTGCCGCGTGGCCGAGTAGGTCATCAGGACGAGCTCGTGCTCGGCGCCCTCGATCAGCTCCACCAGCACCTGGGCGGTGGTCCGCACGGGCACCGCGTGGGTGCTCGGACCGGTCCACACCGTCTCCACCGTCACCGCCTCCGAGGCGCCCGCGTGCCCGGCGGCCAGCCCGCGCAGGAACGCCGCCGCCTCGGCGGGCGGCACCCCCTCCCGAGCGGCGGCGGCCAGCACCGGCGCCGC
>NZ_BAAGZJ010000190.1:0-1178 GCF_054778635.1 Nocardiopsis nanhaiensis | reverse complement strand
GCTCCTCCACCACCGCCGGGTTGTACTGGGCCAGCAGCTCCCGGCCCAGCCGGGCGATGTCGGAGGTCGACATCGACGGCTCCCTGGCCTTGGAAGCCAAGATCCCGGCCTCCACCATCCGCCGGAACCTGTCGGCGTCCGGGCAGTCCTTAGTGTTGCGTGCCTTGACCGCCTTATCAGCGGCCTTGCACACCGCCACCGCCTCCCCGATGGACAACAACCCGGAGTCCAGGCCTTCGCGGGTGGCGGGAAGCTCCTGGGCGAACAACCGGCGCGCCAGCTGGGCGCGCCCGTTGGCCTCAACGGGGGCCATCCCCACCGAGTGGATGAGCCAGTTCTGCACCGACCGCTGCCCACCCGCCTCCAGCAGGGTCCCGGCCGCCTCCAGCTGCGCCAGGCGCAGCAGTATCGCAAGCTGGGCCTGATCGAAGTCCTCGAACACCTGCGAGATCACATCCAGGACCTGGCCAGCTGCTCCGGTCGGGGGCACCTCCGCCATCTCCGAGGCGATCTTTCCCCGGGCAGCACCCATGGCGGCCACGGCGGGGGTGTTTCCCGCCGCATTCCCGCACTGCCCGAAAGAAGAAGTCATACCACCAGGATATCAAGAAAGACCCAGAAAGGACCTACCCCGGGGGTGACACAACACTTACCAGGACACCCCAATCCGCCTTTCCCATTCCCTGGAAAGAAGCCACCAGGAAAGGGACTCAGCCTCCCTTGACCGCATTCTTGGACAAAGCGGACAAATGTGTGCCCCTATGGGAATGATCTTGCTCCTGTCGCCGGTCTCGACGGCCGAGGGTGGAGACAGGAGCAAGATCATCGGGGTTTTCGCCGCGCACAGTGACCAGCCGCGACACCCGCAACCGGTGGGCTCCGGCGCAGTGGCCCACCCGGCCGAAGGTCGCGCTGTTCGGGGTACGCCGCCCACCATGACCAGCCGCGACACCGCCAGGCGTCAACGCTCCGGCGCAGGGGCAGGCATCGGCCGCCAGGCCGACAGAATCCGTCTTTCGGGCGGAGCCCGAATTCGCCACAGGCCTCGACTACCCGTCCCGTTATGTTTTTGGTGGCCCCGCAATGGAGCCACTGGCCTACGGGCCCGGCATGACTGGATGTCCCCGTCGAACCCATGACCTAAAGGGTGATGTCACCGGGCCCGATAGGTGCCGTCA
>NZ_BAAGZJ010000189.1:0-1214 GCF_054778635.1 Nocardiopsis nanhaiensis | reverse complement strand
GGGAAAGGGTGCCTCTATGTTTTTCGTCAAGCCCTTCACGCGGCCAGATCGACCGCTGGCGTGCGTGATTGGTAGAAGGTCCCGTCCCGCAGCATCGCGAACAGCACATTGATGCGTTGGCGGGCCAAGCGCAGTAGCGCCTGGGTGTGGGTCTTGCCGCGGCTTCGTTGCTTGTCGTAGTAGGCCCGGGAGGCGGGATCGGCGTTCATGCAGGCGAATGCCGACAGGAACATGGCGCGTTTGAGCTGCCGATTCCCCGTCCGCGGGGCATGTTCGCCGTGGATGGAGGTGCCCGAGCTCTTGGTGGCCGGAGCCAGGCCGGCGTAGGACGCCAGATGAGCAGCGCTCGGGAAGTCGGTGCCGTCCCCGACGGTCACCAGCAGCACGGCGGCGGTCCTGACCCCGACCCCGGGCATCGAGGTCAGGACCGGCGAAAGAGGGTGGGCCTCCAACAACTCACTGATCTGCTCTTGCAGACGGCGCCGCTGGGTGTGTACCGCGGTCAGAGACCGGGCCAGGGAGGGCACCACCAGGTGCAAGGTGTCGGTACCGGGCACCACGACGGTCTGCTCGTCCAACGCCTCGAAGACGTCATCGACCAGGCGGGCGGCCATGCGCGGTGCTTTGGGCCGCAAGAGTGTGACCAGGCGGGACCGTCCGGCCTTGCGCAGGGCCGCCGGGGTCCCGTAGCGCTCCAACAGGAAAGTCACGGCCGGATGGTCCAGGCGTGGTCCCAGTACGCGTTCCAGGGCGGGGTGGAACTGGGTGAGTAGGCCGCGGATGCGGTTGGAGGTGCGAGTGGCCTCGCCGGCCAGGTCCTGGTCGAAGCCGACCAGGACGGTCAGCTCGGCGCAGATGTCATCGCCGACCTCCAACGAGCGCAGGGTGTGGGCCATGGTGCGCGCGGTCTCGGCGATGACGGCGGCGTCCTTGGCGTCGGTCTTGGCCTCGCCGGGGTAGAGGTCGGCGATGCGGCGCATGGACAGCCCGGGCAGGTAGGCCACCTCGCAGCCGGTATCGCGGGCTACGGTCAGGGGCAAAGCCCCGATCGAGGCGGGCTGGTCCACGACCACCAGCACGGTGCCGAACTTGGCTTTGAGCTTGTCGAGCACGGCCCGCATCTTGGGTTCGCTGTTGGGCAGTGCTTTGTCGAAGACCTTCTTGCCGGCGGGGGTGAGTCCGTGGCCGTGGTGGGCGCTCTTGCCCACGTCTAG
>NZ_BAAGZJ010000188.1:0-1280 GCF_054778635.1 Nocardiopsis nanhaiensis | reverse complement strand
GGCCCATGGCGTACCGCGGGCAGTGAAAGTCAGGCCATGGCCGGGGCCCGGGTGACGGGGGTCTGTGCCCAAGGGCGGGCGGCGGGTGGGTCGGTGTGCGGCCACAGCAGCAGCAAGAGGGCATCGATGTCGGGGGCCTCTTCCAGCCCGGCGGGGGTGGCGATCCAGAAGGACTGGGTGGCCTCACCCCACCAGATGCTCAGGTTCGGGTGGCGGGCCTGGATGCGGGCGGCCTGGGTGTGCTCGTCGGCGTACTCGGAGCGGTGACCGCCCAACCGGGGCAGGCGTTCGGCGCGGCGCTCCCGACAGGAGGGGTGCGTGCACGGGGGCAGAGACTGCGCCGAAGGCGTCCGTTGAGGGTGGTGGCGGGCGACGGGTGGGCAAGCAGGGCCTTCCAGAGGGCGCCGACGGGGCAGGGGCCGGTAGAGCGGGTCGCTGGAAGGGCGGGGCGAGGGGATAGGGTTCTGCATCAGATCCTCGTTTCCTTACATATGACCGTGTTGGGTTTCGGGGGTTCAGGGCCCGGAAGAGCGTTGGCGCGCTCTCCTGGGCCCGCCTTGTGTCTGCGGCCGGTTAGTTCTGGCTACTCCAGCCGCTGTCGGCGAGGTCGTAGGCCAGGTAGAGCCACACGGTGCGGTACTCGGCGTTGCCGTTGTCGCCCCAGGTGCTGGCGAAGGCGTCGACAATGGCCAGCCCGCGCCCGGATTCGGAGCCCAGGTCCTGGCTGTTGGGGGTGGGTGTCAGGTGGGCGTTGCGGGTGCGCAGTCCGCCGCGGTCGCGGCAGATCAGCCGGAGTCCTTCCTTGGTGCGGTGCACGCGCAGGGTGTAGGCGCCGCCGGGGTGGCCGGAGAGGCTGTGTCGGATGGCGTTGTTGGCCAGCTCCGTGCCGAGGAGGGTGAACAGGTAGCGGTAGTCGGTGGTTTCGGTGGCGGCGCAGGTGTCCAGGAAGGCGCGGACCAGGGGCATCAGGGCGGGGACTCCGGCGAAGTCGTAGCTGCGCACCCGGTAGTGGGGGCGTTCGGGGTGGCCGGAGAAGTAGTGGCGCTGGAAGGGCCGGATGAAGCTGGCCAGCGGAACCGTGGCCTGGCCCTGCACCGGGACGGCGGCGGGCGCGGGGGCGGTTTCGGGCATGACGAACACACTCCTTGGCATGGCTGGACGCATGAGTCGAGGGGTGCTGCTGAAGGTGCCCGTTGGAGGAGTCTCACGGTTGCCGTGATGCGCGGAACGGGCAAGGCATAGCCTGACCAAGATGAACCCTCAGTGATCCACCGGTCACT
>NZ_BAAGZJ010000187.1:0-1314 GCF_054778635.1 Nocardiopsis nanhaiensis | reverse complement strand
GCTTTCCCGTTCCCCGGACACAACAACGGCCTTCGCGTGATCATGTGCGCTGTCGAGACGCTGATGACCAACCCGAAGGCCGTCACCATGAGTCTGCTGCACCAGCACGCCCCTGTCGAGTCACTGTCGGCATTGTCCCGATTCCGCGAACAGGTCCACGCCTGCCTCACCCACCGCCCAGACGCCCTGTTCGAGGTCTGCGAAGCCCTGATCTGCGCTCCCGCCCCTGTCCACCACCTGGCCCAACTCTCGCTGGAGCCCGAACACCGCCGCGGCCACGGCTCGGCCTACGCCGCCCTGAACCAAGGCCGTATCGACACCAACCGACTACGCCAGCACCTAGCTGAACTGCCCCTACCCCGTTTCCACGGACGCCTCGTGCTGGCCGCCGATGTGTCCCCCTACCTACGCCCGGACGCCTGGACCAGCCCCGACCGCTCCTGGTGCCACACCTACGGGCGCGGTACCGGACAAACCGAGATGGTCCCGGGCTGGCCCTACTCGATGCTCGTCGCCCTGGAAGAGGGCTCCACCTCCTGGACCGCCCCGCTGGACGTAGCGCGTCTGCCACCGGGAGCAGACGAGACCACCTTCACCGCCGATCAGGCCCGTGGCCTGATCGCGCGGCTGGTCGCCGCGGGCCACCACCACGACGGGGACACCGACATCATGTTGGTGGTCGACGCTGGCTATGATGCACCCCGCCTGGCCTACCTCCTGGCCGACCTGCCCGTCCAGGTGGTGGGCCGGCTGCGCTCGGACCGGGTGCTGCACGGCCCAGCCGAGCACCTGCCGCCCTCGGCTACGGGCCGCCCGGCCAAGCACGGGGCTGCGCTGCGGATGTCGGCCCCGCACACCTGGCCCGCACCGGCGACGGAGGCCAGCACCCCTACCCGTCGCTACGGAAGCGCGAGGGTGCGCTCCTGGGATCGGATGCACCCCCGTCTGACCCACCGGGCGGCCTGGGCCGACCATCCCGGTGAGTTGCCGGTGATCGAGGGCACCCTGGTGCTGTTGGAAGTGGAGGCTTTGCCCTCGCGGCGTGCTCCCAAGCCGTTGTGGTTGTGGTCCTCGCACATCGGGCTGGCCCCACACGAGGTGGACCGGGTGTGGTGGGCGTACCTGCGCCGGTTCGATATCGAGCACACCTTCCGCTTCCTCAAGCAGCAGGTGGGCTGGAACGCGCCTCGGCTACGGGACCCACGATCGGCGGATCGGTGGTCCTGGATCGTGTTGGTGGCCTATACCCAGCTGCGTCTGGCCCGGTCTTTGGTGTGCCAGGTCAGGTTGCCCTGGCACCGGCTGGTGGAGCCG
>NZ_BAAGZJ010000186.1:0-1318 GCF_054778635.1 Nocardiopsis nanhaiensis | reverse complement strand
ACCCAGAGGTCTCCGCAGGCTGGCACGGTTCACCGTAAACGGCTCGTCCATCCGCGCTTTTCGGTGTTCTCGGCCGCGTTCACATCCGCATGATCTGTATGCGCACACCTGGTGCACCGATAGCGCGCTTGGCTCTCGCGGGACTTCGGGTCCACATGGTCGCACTCGAAACACCTCTGGGACGTGTACGCGGGATCGACCTCCACGATGCTGGTTCCGGTACGGCGGGCCCGGTTCACACAGGCCAGCTTGAACCCGTGCCAGCCCTTGGACAGGATCGCCCGGTTCAACCCCGCCCTCTGCCGCACCCTCTTCCCCGGAGCCTGGGCGGTGCCCTTGGCCGAGCGGGTCATGTTCTTCGTGTTGAGCTTCTCCAACACCACGACGGCGTTCTTGCCACACAGCACGTGCGCGGTCTGGGCGCTGAAGTCGGCGCGCCGGGCCCGCACCCGCCCCGTCACCCGCGACAGGGCCCGCTTGGTCTTGGCCCGGTTCGCGCTGCCCTTGCGGCGGCGGGCCAGCTGGCGGCGCAGACGCCGCTCGCGCTCGATCTCCTTGGGGGTTTGGAAGGTGCGGTCGAACAGGTCGCCCTCGGAGGTGGCCACCGCCACGGCCACGCCCCGGTCCACCCCCACTGCCGAGTCGGGCACCGCGTGCTCGGCGGGGGTGAGTTCGCCGTCCTCGCAGAGCAGGGACAGGTACCAGTGGGCGCCGTCGCGGCGCACGGTGGCTGAGCGGATGGTGCCCTTGGGGGCTCGTGACCACCGCAAGCGCACCCACCCCAGCTTGGGCAGCTTCACCCGCCCCCATGTGCGGCCCAGGCGCTGGACGGTGATGCGGGGCCCGTCGGGGAAGCGGAAGGAGGGCTTCCAGTGGTGCTTGGGCCGGAAGTTGACGCCGAAGGTGTCGTGTTGGGCGCAGGCCCGGTCCAGGTCTTTGAGGGTCTGCTGCAGGATGTGCGAGGGGGCCGCCCGCAGCCAGGTCTCCTCGTCTCCTCGGTCTTGGCCTGGGCCAGCTGTGCGGCTTGGAGGTGGTAGCCGCAGTAGGGGGCGGCGTAGCCGCGTTTCCACCGGTCCATGATGTGGCGGCGCTGGGCCAGGGCGGTGTTCCACACCGCCCGGCAGATCGCGCCGTACTCGGCGCACTGACGGGCCTGGGCGTCGGTGAGCGCCAGCCGGTACCGGTATCCCGTCAGCACAGCACACACCTCCCTCCTCGATCCTGGACAGGACCGTAGCGGGAGGGTGTGACTTTTCTGAGCGGGGGCGGTTATCCCCGCCCTGAAGGGACGGGGTCTGCACCGCCCAAAACCAGATCA
>NZ_BAAGZJ010000185.1:0-1333 GCF_054778635.1 Nocardiopsis nanhaiensis | reverse complement strand
GGGGCGGGGCGGCTGGCCTCCGGGCCCGTGCGGGGGCGCCCCTCCGGGCGGCTGTCCCGGACCGGGGGCTCCTCCGGGGTACGGGGCGCTGCCCGGGGCGGACGGCCCGCCCGCGGGCGTAGTCGGCGGTGCGGACGGCGGACCGGACTGGGGCCGGGGTTCCGTCCGCTCCCGCGGATCCGGCTGTTCCAGCGGTTCCGGGGCCTGGCTGCTGGGGCTGCCGCGCATCCCGCCGACGGGCCGCTTGTACATGTCCTCGACCCCCGGATCGGAAGCGGAGTCGGCGTCGGGGTCGACGGCGGGTCCGCTCTCCGGGGCGGGCCCGGAGAAGCGCTTCCCCTGGGGCGGAGCGTCCGGCCCCGTCACCTCGGGCTCCGCGGAATCCTCACCCAGCCGCGTCCCGTCGGCCACCGTGTCCGCGTCCGGGCTTCCCGGGGCGGACCCGGAAACAGCTTCAGACGCGGGCTCGGATGCGGGATCGGGGTCCGTGTCCTCCGGGCTCACCGCGGCGGCGGCCGCCAGTGCTCCCCCGGCCAGCGCTCCACCCGCCAGCGCCCCGGCCGTGCCACCGGGTTCCCCGGGACCCGTGGGGCCGCCCGGGTCCGCTGTCGGCCCGGTCCAGGGCACCGAGGTGGCCAGCGAACGCAGGGCCCGGACCCACTCCGAGGTCTCCGGACGCTCCGAGGGGTCGGCGGAGAACATGCTCATGACGATCTCGCGCTGCCGGTCCCCCGCCGCCATCAGTAGCGGCAGTCCGGCCATCCGCTCCCTCAACTGCTCCGGCGCGGGCGGCGGGTCCTCTCCGGTCAGGGAGAAGAAGGCGATCGCTCCGAAGGCGTACCGGTCGGTGGCGGGCGAGTACTCCCCGTTGAAGATCTCCGGTGCCGCGTAGCCCGGGGTGAACCACGGGCGGACGGTCATGTGCCGGGCCGCGATTCGGCTCAGCCCGAAGTCCACCAGGGTGGCCTGGCCCTCTTCGCTGATCATGATGTTGCCGGGCGACAGGTCGCCGTGCACCACCACCCGCTTGGAGGGCGTGGCACGCCCGGAGTGGAGCATGTCCAGCACCTGGGCGACCTGTTCCAGGTAGCGCAGCACCTCGCGTTGCCCGCGCGGCCCCTGGACGGCGTTCTCGGCGCGCCAGTCGCGCAGGTCCAAGCCTTCGACGTAGTTCATCACCAGGTACAGGGCACGCTCACCGGAGGAGTCCGGAGTGTGTCAAGTCGAATCGGACAGGGGTAGGTGATCGTCAGGCCGCTTCACACAGGTCAGCGCTGTGCTGCGCGGTAGGTGCGGTGTCCGGTTCGTTGATCCACGCGGCCTCGGGAAGAGC
>NZ_BAAGZJ010000184.1:0-1394 GCF_054778635.1 Nocardiopsis nanhaiensis | reverse complement strand
ACCTGGGACAACAGCAGCGATCCCAGCAGCGAGGAGGTGTCCTGGCCCAGAACCCCTTTGGGCAGGCGAGCGATCACCACACCACCCGCGTCCACGTGCGTGCGCAGGTCCAGCCCTTGGGTGGTGGTGGCCAACAGATCCCGGGCGAAACTGCGCAGCAGTACGCTGCGGACCTTGTTCATCAGCGGGGCGGTGGCATGGGAGCGGGCCGGGCCGGATTGCTCGTCGAACCACTCCCAGAATCCCTTGAGCGTGGGATCGGTGATCTGGCGGGTGAGCCGGTGGCGAAACGAGGAGTTCTCCAGCAGGCGGGGGATGTTGGCTAGCCCCGCCTCGTCGGTGCCGGCCAGGGTCAGGCAGGCCGAACGCAAGATGTCCTCGGTCCGAGGCCCCCAGGAGTCAGCGAAGATCCGGCGGAAGATCCCGGTGATGGCATCGGCGGAGCGTTCTCGGTCGCGCCCGGACAACGGGTTCAGGGGCGGGGGTGGGGCGTTGTCGTCGGGGTCGATGAGCACCACCCGCTTGGCCGCTTGTTCGGGCATCCGCGAAAGCAGCAGGTTGCTCTCGCCTTTGGGCTCGATGAAGACCACCCCGCGCCCTTTACCGATGTCATCCAGGGCCATGTTCAACAACAGGCTGGTTTTGCCCGTTCCGGTGCCACCGATGATGTGGGTGTGGTGGCGCCCATCGGCTGATCGCTGCCCGATCAATCGCGGCGGGCCCGCATCAGAGCGCCCCAGCACTCGGGCATCGGGCACATCGGCCACCAACCCCGGCGGGGGCGGGACCGGTTTGGCCGGGGCCCGCTCCAGACCGGCGACGGCTTCATCCAGGGGCAGGTGCGCCACCGCGGCCAGCTCCTTGGCCGAGAGCAGGTCTCCGCGTCCCAGGTAGCGCACGTGCGAGCACCAGGGTGCCAGGATGGGGGTGTGGCGGCGTTTGTAGTGGTTGTACAGGCTGAACGCGCTGAACGCTCCGGTGATGGCGTGGGCCCGCCCGCGCCGGTGTGCCCGTCCCTGCGGGTGATGCTCGGGTGTGGTGACCAGGTAGCGCACCACGGTCTCCAACCGGGGGCGCACGCTCTTGGATAGGATCGCGCGGATCTCCCCGGACACCTCGGGGCGCAGCGCCGCCCACGAAGCGGAGCGGCGGCCACTCCCCGGGGTGAGGGCATCGAACGCCCCGGACTGCACGCTGTGCGAGGAGCGCAGCCCGGCGGCGGCCTGGTTGGCCTTGTGTAGCCGCAACCCGGTTACCGGGCGGGCCGCCACCTGCACCAGCACCGTCTCCCCGGGGGCGGGTGATCCAGCGGCGCCGATGAGCCCGCGCAAGGGGTCTTCGTCGTGGGTGGTGGCGATGGGGTAGTGGTCGGGGCGGGCCAGCCGCAGCACACC
>NZ_BAAGZJ010000183.1:0-1420 GCF_054778635.1 Nocardiopsis nanhaiensis | reverse complement strand
AGAACGTGGACAGCAGGCTGACACGGTTACTGGCCCCGGCCACCATCATGATCCCGTTGAAGGGGAGGGTGAGGACGGCGAAGCACCAGTCGGAGATGCGCAGCCGACGGCCCCACCACCACTGTCCGTTACGGCGCAGCAGGATCCAGAGGTCCTCCGCTTTGTTCCCCAGCCAAGTTCTCACCCGGCAGAGTCTACGACGGCCCGCTTAGCGGGCCCTCCGTTCGGACGACAGGCCCAGGCGGCGGTCCGATCGTCGGCCAGATCGTGTTCCCGCAGGCCACAGGGGGCTCTCCTGGTTCGTCACCGAATCCGAGGTGACGACGCCCCCTACGAAAGTGGGGGGTGCGCCCGGACGAAGGAGTCCCGAACCCGCCCCGCATCATGCCTTTGGCCGAGTCAGGGTTCAGCCCCGCGGCGGAGGCCCCGGCGGGGATCGCGGATCTAGCGTGGTCAACACGCCGACGAGCACGGGCAGACCCCGGCCCGACGGCCCCACACCCCGTTCCCGATCCCTGGAGTTGTCTGCCGTGACCGAGTCCGCAGTGAAGCCCACATCCCCGGTCCAAGCACCCCCGGTAGTGGTGGCGCGAGGGCTCAGCAAGACCTACGACACCGGCGGCAGCCAGGTACACGCCCTGGCCGGGGTGGACGTCGAGTTCCACCGCGGTGCCTACACGGCGATCATGGGACCCTCCGGCTCCGGCAAGTCCACCCTCATGCACTGCCTGGCCGGGCTGGACGTACCCACCTCCGGCACCGTACACCTGGGCCGCACCCAGATCACCGGCATGCGCGACGGCGACCTCACACTGCTGCGCCGCGACCGCATCGGCTTCATCTTCCAGTCCTTCAACCTGCTGCCCATGCTCACCGCCGAACAGAACATCCTGCTGCCCTCCCAGATCGCCAAACGCAAGGTCGACCAGGAGCGCTTCGACCACATCGTCGACGTCGTGGGCCTGCGCGACCGGCTCAACCACCTGCCCGCCAAACTCTCCGGCGGACAGCAGCAACGCGTCGCGGTGGCCCGCGCCCTGCTCAACGCACCCGAGGTCGTCTACGCCGACGAACCCACCGGCAACCTGGACTCGCGCTCGGGCGCCGAGATCCTGGCCTTCCTCCGGGACTCGGCCAAGGACCTGCACCAGACCATCGTCATGGTCACCCACGACCCGGTCGCCGCCTCCTACGCCGACCGCGTGGTGTTCCTGCGCGACGGCCGGATGGTCGACGAGGTCGCCGACCCCACCGCCGAGGCCGTCTCCGAGCGCCTGCTGAAGCTGGAGGCCTGAGTTGCTGCGCACCACACTGGCCGGACTGAGACTGCACGCCTCCCGGTACGTCACCACCACACTGGCGATCCTGCTCGGCGTCATGTTCATCTCCGGCACGATGGTCTTCGCCGACACCCTCAACG
>NZ_BAAGZJ010000182.1:0-1423 GCF_054778635.1 Nocardiopsis nanhaiensis | reverse complement strand
CTAGTAGTACTTTGTTAACTCGTGTCGGGTGGGTGCTGCTGTGCGAGCGGCCGGTGACAGGTGGAACACACGCCGGTCCAGCACAGCAGCACCCCCTGGAGCACCTCCAGGACCTGGTACAGACTCAGACCGACGTCGACCTTTTTGGGTCGAGTCTTCGCAGCGTGAGGAAGGCTTGGGCAGCGGTGACCAGGGTGACGTGGTGGTGCCAGCCCCGCCAGGTCCGGCCCTCGTAGTGATCCAACCCGAGCCCGTGCTTGAGCTCGCGGTAGTCGTGCTCGATCCGCCACCGGATCTTGGCCAAGCGCACCAGGGACCGCAACACGGTGTCCGCGGGCAGACTGGACAGCCAGTAATCGGTCGGAGCTTCGTGGTGGGGCGGCCACTCAGCGATCAGCGTCTCGGGCGGTAGCACCCCGTCCCACCCCCGGGAGCCGCCAGCACGCACACGTGCCGCCTTGGTCGCGGCCACCCCGGCCGGACGCACCGCCATGACCAGGAACCGGCCCCGCATCGATCCGCGGGACCCCTGCCGCCAAGTGCACCGCCGCAACGCGCCGCGCCCCTGTTCCAGTGCCAGCTCCTTGAGCGAACGGGCCGCGGTGCGGTAGCGCGGCTGCGGCGGGCGTCCCCTGCCCCTGGGCCGTTCAGGCAGGTGGGGCACCGCCTGGCCGGGGTGGGCGTTGACGTCTTCACGCACCGCGACCACGTAGTCCAAACCGCGCTCGGCCAGCCCCTCGCGGAAAGCGTGGTTTTGCCCGTACCCGGCGTCGGCCACCACGACCTGGTCCTGGAGCCCCCAGGAGCGGGCCGCATCGATCATGTCCAGGGCCAGCCGCCACTTCTCCCGATGCCCCACCCCTTGGGGGATGCCGGTCTTGGCTCGGCGGGCATCGGCCGGATCAGCCCACTCCTTGGGCAGGAACAACCGCCAGTCCAAGGGCACCGAGGCGGCGTCGGTGACCGCGTGCAGGCTCACCCCCACCTGGCACAGCGACTTCTTGCCCAGAGCACCGCACCACTGGCGCACCGCCCCCGCCGACTGGTTCCCGGCCTTGGGAAAGGAGGTGTCGTCGATCACCCACGCATCGGGGTTGATGGCCTGGCTCACCTTGGTGGCGATCCGACGTCGGACCGGGGTGTGCTCCCAGGGGGAGGAGGCCACGAACTGCTGCAGTGCCTGCATGTTGCCGTCAGGCAGCCGTTCGGCCATGGGTTGGATGGACTTACGGCGTCCGTCCAGCATCAGTCCGCGCAGGTAACACTCGCCCCGCTGACGGCTATCACGGCGAGGGATGGAGGCGAAGACCTCGGCGCAGAAAGCGTCGAGGTCCTCGCGGAGTTCTTCCACAGCATCCAGGTCCACCCGTCCATCATGGCGGAGCCACGCTGAAAAATCAGGAACTTAACAAAGTACTACTAG
>NZ_BAAGZJ010000181.1:0-1428 GCF_054778635.1 Nocardiopsis nanhaiensis | reverse complement strand
GCGCGAGGCCCAGCGGCGCCGCGACCGCGCCGCCCAGGCCACCGTCGCGCAGGCCGTGGTCGAGAGCGCCCGGCTGGCCCTGGAACGGATCGCCGTGTCCCTCGCCGCCGCCGAGACCGAGCGGGTGGCTGCCGAGGCCGAGCGCGAGGCCCGCGACGGCGAGCTCAAGACCGTGCGCGCCCGGGTTCGGGAGCTGTCCGTGGAACTGGAGAAGCTCACCAGTTCCGCGCACAGCGGCGAGGTCGCCCGGGCCGAGCGCCGGATGCGGCTGGAGCAGTTGGAGACCAAGGCGATGGAGGAGCTGGGCGTGGACGTGCCCACCCTCATCGCCGAGTACGGTCCCCGCGTTCCCGTGCCGCCGGCCGCGGACGCGGACGCGGGCGAGGACGCGGTGCCGCTGCCCTACGTCCGCGAGGTCCAGGCCAAGCGGCTCAAGACCGCCGAGCGCCAGCTCAACCAGCTCGGCAAGATCAACCCGCTGGCCTTGGAGGAGTTCGCGGCGCTGGAGGAGCGGCACGCCTTCCTCAACGCCCAGCTGGAGGACCTAAAGAAGACCCGCCGGGACCTGATGGACATCGTCGCCGAGGTGGACGCCCGGGTGCAGGAGGTGTTCTCGGCGGCCTTCCTGGACGTGGAGCGCGAGTTCGCGGCGATCTTCGGCCGGCTCTTCCCCGGCGGTGAGGGCAAGCTGGTGCTGACCACCCCCGAGGACATGCTCACCACCGGCATCGAGGTGGAGGCCCGCCCGCCCGGCAAGAAGGTCAAGCGGCTGTCGCTGCTGTCCGGCGGCGAGCGCTCGCTGACGGCGGTGGCCTTCCTCGCGGCGATCTTCAAGGCCCGGCCGTCGCCCTTCTACGTGATGGACGAGGTCGAGGCGGCTCTGGACGACACCAACCTGCAGCGCCTCCTGGTGATCTTCGAGGAGCTGCGCGAGGCCTCGCAGCTCATCGTGATCACCCACCAGAAGCGCACCATGGAGGCGGCGGACGCGCTGTACGGCGTCACCATGCAGGGCGACGGTATCTCCCAGGTCATCAGCCAGAAGCTCGACCGCCCGGCCTGAGCTGGTTGACACGGGCTGTTGGGTTAGGTGGGCTGGCTGTGGAGATCGAGCATGCAGACTGGCTCTGGGCGCCTGCTCTGGGCGCGTTCTGGGGACGTCCTGGGGCCTGTGGTCCTGGCCGGGGCCTCGGAACCAGGCGTTGGTGGGCCCGCTGGTCCGTCCGTGTGGGAGATGTCCACTACTCGGGGAAAACCCGAAAGTGCAGTGAGGGCAGGGCTAGGGTCGCCTGCCTGTGTCGGGTTTCCCCGTTTCCTGCCGCTTGATGGTGGCCGTCTCCGCTGCGCGCGTCAAGGTCGTCGCCATCGAGCGCTTCGCGCGTCAGTGGCGCTCCACCTTGACCCGCTTCGCTGCGACGGCGGGTCGGC
>NZ_BAAGZJ010000180.1:0-1567 GCF_054778635.1 Nocardiopsis nanhaiensis | reverse complement strand
GAGCCCGTGACCGGATACCGTCCTGGTCACGGGCTTCATCGTTTCCCGGACAGCACAACGGCCTTCGCGTGATCATGTGCTTCAACCACGAACACACGTGAACACAACGAAGGCCGTCACCTTGAGTCTGCCGCACCAGACCCCCGCCGTCGAGCCACTGTCGACATTGTCCCGATTCCGCTCTGAGTTCCACACCGCCCTCACCAAACGCCCAGACGCGATATTCGAGGTCTGTGAAGCCCTGGTCTGCTCCCCGAACCCCGTGCACCACCTGGCCCAACTCTCGTTGGAGCCCGAACACCGCCGCGGTCACGGCTCGGCCTACGCCGCTCTGAACCAGGGCGGTATCGACCAGGACCGCTTGCGCTCGAGCCTGGCCCGGCTGCCCCTGCCCCGCTTCCACGGACGCCTGGTCCTGGCCTGCGATGTCAGCCCCTGGCTGCGCCCGGACGCCTGGACCAGCCCCGACCGTTCCTGGTGCCACACCTACGGGCGCGGCACCGGACAAGCCGAGATGGTCCCAGGCTGGCCCTACCAGGTGATCGTCGCCCTGGAAGAGGGCTCCACCTCCTGGACCGCACCCCTGGACGTGGCACGCCTACCCCCAGGAACCGACGAGACCACCTTCACCGCCCACCAACTCCGCCAGGTCATCACCCGATTGATCAGGGCCGGACACCACCAACAGGGCGAACCCGACATCGTGGTCGTGGTCGATGCGGGCTATGACAGCCCCCGCCTGGCCTACCTGCTCGCCGATCTGCCCGTTCAGGTGGTGGGCCGGTTGCGTTCGGACCGGGTGCTGTACGGCCCGGCCCAGAACCTGCCGCCCTCAGCGACCGGCCGCCCGGCCAAGCACGGAGTTCCGCTTCGGATGGGCGCCCCCGATACCTGGCCCGTACCGGCGACGGTGAGCACCACCCCCACCCGCCGCTACGGCAGTGCCATCGCCCGCTCGTGGGATCGGATGCACCCTCGCCTGACGCATCGCTCGGCCTGGGCCGACCATCCCGGTGAGTTGCCGGTGATCGAGGGCACCCTGGTGCTTTTGGAGGTGGGGGCGTTGCCTTCGCGGCGTGCCCCCAAACCGTTGTGGTTGTGGTCCTCAAACACAGGCATGGCCCTGAGCGCGGTGGACCAGGTGTGGTGGGCGTACCTGCGCCGCTTCGATATCGAGCACACCTTCCGCTTCCTCAAACAGAATCTGGGGTGGGACGCGCCCCGGTTGCGCGATCCCGAGGCGGCGGACCGGTGGTCCTGGCTGGTCGTGGTGGCCTATGCCCAGTTGCGGTTGGCTCGGCCGTTGGTGCGCCAGGTGCGGTTGCCCTGGCAGCGGTGGGTGGAGCCGCAGCGGATGAGTCCGTCCCGGGTGCGTCGGGGGTTTCGGTACATCCGCGCTGACCTGCCTGGGTGTGTGGGTGTTCCGCGGCCCTCGCGTGCGGGGCCGGGGCGTGTGGCGGGGAGCTGGAACAAGCGTCCAGCTCCCCGTTACGAGGTTCCGAAAAAGCATAAAACGGGCACCACGGGCCGCTCTAGAGACAAGCAAGCAGCTTAAACGACAAGCTAG
>NZ_BAAGZJ010000179.1:0-1584 GCF_054778635.1 Nocardiopsis nanhaiensis | reverse complement strand
CGGAGTGTGTCAAGTCGAATCGGACAGGGGTAGGTGATCGTCAGGCCGCTTCACACAGGTCAGCGCTGTGCTGCGCGGTAGGTGCGGTGTCCGGTTCGTTGATCCACGCGGCCTCGGGAAGAGCAGGCAGCACAGGCCTGCGGGTGAACCGCTGCGGGTTGGCCGCGCGGAAGGCCTCAATGGCTTGCGATCGTTTGTCCTGAATCGCGTGCGCGGTGCCGATATGCACTGTGAAAGGAGTGTGCAGCCCGATCCCGGAGTGGTAGTGCTCGTGGTTGTAATACTGGAAGAATCTGCGGCAGAACCGACGGGCTCCCTGGATGGACCCGAACCGATCAGGAAACGCCGGGCAGTACTTGAGCGTCTTGAAATGCGCTTCGCTGTAGGGGTTGTCGTTGCTGGTCTTCGGCCTGGAGTGCGATTTGGTGATACCGAGCATGGACAGCAGTTCGGCAACTGACTGCGATGTCATCGCGGTGCCGCGATCGGAATGGATCACCTCAGCGGCGATCTGACCGTTGGCCGCGATGGAGTGAGCGATGAACCCTTCGGCGATCTCGCCTGATTCTCTGGTGTGGATTTCCCAGTGCACCACGCACCGGGAGTAGATGTCGATCATGACGTACAGATCGAAGAACCTGCCCGGGCCGGGGCCACGCAGTTTCGTGATGTCATAGCTCCACACCTGGTTCGGGGCGTGGGCTACCAGTTCGGGTTTGGTCTTGGGCGGGTGGGTGGCCTGGGCCCGCCGCTCCCGGCTCTGGCCGCGTTCGCGCAGCAGCCGGTACATCGTGGCCACCGAGCACAGGTAGGTGCCCTCGTCCAGCAGGGCCGCCCACACCTGCCGGGGAGCTTTGTCCCGAAACCTCGTGCTGTTGAGGACTGCGATGATGTGTTCGCGTTCTTCGCTCTCCAACCGGTTCGGGGGAGGCGTCCTGACGGGCTCTGTCGGGGCGGATGGGTTTCGGTCCCGGTTGCGGTAATGGGTCGAGCGGTTGATGCCCGACAGGCGGCAGGACTCTTTGACTCCGGTATGTGGTTCGAGTTGGATTCGTGTGTTCTCGCGAATCTCGGTTACGAGTTCTCCGAGTCCGCGCTCTCGGACACGATCTCCAAGAGCGCGTGTGCTTTTCCCAGGATTTCCATGGCTGCTTCGGTCTGGGTCAGCTTCTTGGACATCCGGGCGTTGTCCCGTTCGAGTTTGGCTTTCTCCCGGCGTAGCTGTTCCAGTTCGACCTGTTCGGGTGTCTTCTTTTTGGAGGTCGTCCCGGTTGCGGGTGAGGTGCTCAGTTCGCCGCCATCTCGCTGTTTGCGCCAGAGCTGGATGCTGGAGTCGTAGAGTCCTTCCCTGCGCAGCAGGGCGCCTTTCTCGCCGGCGGGTGCGGTGTCGTATTCCTGAAGGATCCGCAGCTTGTAGGCGTGGGTGAAGGTCCGGCGCTTGGGCCGGTTGGCTCGAGGCCCTTCATCGTTGGTGTGGAGGTCGTGGTTGGTCATTGTCACCGTGGTGGTTGCCTGTTCTCGCCCTGCTTGTGTCAGTTAGTGAAGGTTATCCCTTGGTGTCCCACTTGAGCCTGACACAGAGGG
>NZ_BAAGZJ010000178.1:0-1652 GCF_054778635.1 Nocardiopsis nanhaiensis | reverse complement strand
CTAGTGCAGCGATTCATAAGTCCTTCGACTGTGTGATGGTTACCTTCCGTGATCGTCAGGCGGCCTGGAGGTAGGTGTCCTGGCGTGCCCGCTCGTGCTGATGGCGGGCCAGGTAACGAGCGTGCTCGGCCCGCGCGTCGTACTTCCATTCGAATGGCTTGGCAGTGGTGTTGTAGCGAACGGTGAACTCCGTGATCTTGTCCTGAAGGTCCTTCTGGGAGGCGAAAGCGCCGCGTCGCAACAAGCGTCGGGTCAGCACCGAGAACCACAGCTCGACCATGTTCAGCCAGCTGGCGTGCTTGGGTGTGTAGGTCACCGAGAACCTCCGGCGCCCGGCCAACCATGCCCTGGTGGCCTTGGAGGTGTGCGAGGACCCGTTGTCCAGCACCAGATGGATCTTCAGTTTCGGGTCGATGGCCTGGTCCAGCCGGTGCAGGAACGCGATGAACGTCACCGAGTCGTTGCGCCTGATCCGCTCGGCCCACACCTGCCCGCTGGCCACCTCCATCGCCGCGATGATGGAGACCGTGCCGTGGCGCACGTACTCGAACTCCCGCCGTGCCGGGCGGCCCCGCATCATTGGCCGCTCGGCGTACTTACGGGATGTGGCCTGGATCCCTGTCTTCTCGTCGATACTGATCAGCACGGTGCCAGCAGGTGGGTCCAGGTAGCGATCGCACACGGTCGCGGCCTGCTCCCAAAACGCCTCGTCGTCGCGGCGAGCCAGCCAGCCCTGGACCCGGTGGGGCTTGAGGTCCTCGGCGGCCAGCACACGCCCGACCTGTGCGGGAGAGATCCCGGTGTCGGCGAGCTCGGCGGCGATCAGCCGGTGGCTCCACTGGGACTCCCCTACCGGTGGGATCGAGGTGGCGGTGGCCACGATCCGCACGCGCACCGTGGGCCCATAGACCTCGGGGCGGCCGCTACGGGGCTGGTCCGCGAGCGCGGACAGCCCCCCATGGCTGTACCGGGCGGTCCAGGTCCGCACGGTCTGCAGGTGTGCCCCGACCTGGGCGGCTATCTCGGCCTCGGAACGGCCCCGCCAGGCCAAAAGCACCATCGTGGCGCGTTGGGCCAGCCGCTGCGGGGTGCTGGCCCGCGCGATGAGCTTTTCCAGCTTGGCCCGGCGGCGGTGGCCCAACACGATCACGGGCGCTTTGCTCACACCTATTGCTCCCCCTTTTGTCACGGTCCCAGCCGCGGGGCCTTTGGCGCCCGCGGGTATCCATAATCTATGCGGGCGGTGGTGGCCCCGCGGGCGGGCAGGGCAGGATGAGGAGCATGCCGATCCCTTCACGCGCGCTCAAGGACCAGGTCGAGGGTGGCTTGGACCACTACGCCTCGAGAGCCTGGCCGCAGTTGGAGGAGGTCACCATCGGCTGGCGTGGCTCCTACGGCTACCTGGTGGGGCACCTACCCGATGAAGATCTTGCCCTGGCGCGGATTGAGTACCTGGGTGATGCGCAGCACTGGGCGTTCGCGCTCTACGAACCTGCCAGTGAGCGCTACAAGGACACGGTGTTGCCGAGCGGGCAGTGGACCGGGACCCCGAACGAGGCTCTGGACTGCGCGTGTGGTGTCCACCTCGCCGATCTCGGGGAGCACTGACAGTAGTCAGCACTCCCCGAAGGACTTATGAATCGCTGCACTAG
>NZ_BAAGZJ010000177.1:0-1734 GCF_054778635.1 Nocardiopsis nanhaiensis | reverse complement strand
CAGACCTGAGTTCACCCAAGGGTGGGAGATTTTCGTATCGGTAGCGCGCTGACCTGGCGGTATGCCGTTCGCGGTGGGGTGAAAGGGTCACTAAGAACCTGCTCGTAGGTAACCTTCGTGGCGTGGCATCGCAGTTCGTACGGAAGGTGCGCACCTCCTCAGGTGCGGTCGCTGTGCAGGTAGTGACCCGCGACGGCCGGGAGGTGGTCGCGGTCGACCACGTAGGCTCGGCGCACACCGATTCCGAGCTGGAACTGCTGCTCCTGGCCGCAGAGGACCGACTCCGTCCAGGCCAGGAAGCCCTGGATCTGGGCCCGCTGGAGCGCGTCGGAACACGAGTGAGCGATGTCGCTGACTGGACCAAGACCGGGCAAGAGCCTCTGGCAGTCGAGACGTCCTCGGCGGGACGACCGCGGGTTGTGGCCGGCAGGGGCCAGGTACTGGGTACCTCGGCGCTGCTGCTATGGGAAGTGCTGAGCGGGGCATACACCCAGCTGGGATTCGACGCTGTGGGCGACCAGACGTTCCGTTCGCTGGTACTTGCGCGCATCATCGAGCCCACGTCCAAAGCCGACACCATCCGCGTTCTGGGCGAGGTCGGTGTGAGCGCCCCGGCGTTGAACACGATCTACCGGTGCCTGCAGCGCTGCCAGGAGCGTGATTACCGGAGCCGGTTCGCCAAGGCATGCCTGGCGCACTCAGCCCGCACCACTGGCAAGGCAGCGTTCATCATGTACGACGTCACGACGTTGCACTTTGAAAACGACAACGAAGACGAGCTGCGCAAGGTCGGGATGAGCAAGGAGCACCGGGTCGATCCGCAGGTCCAGATCGGGCTGCTGGTCGACCCGGGCGGATTCCCGCTCGAAGTGCAATTGTTCGAGGGCAACAAGGGCGAGACCAAGACTCTCATCCCGGTGCTGACCGGGTTTCAGCAACGGCACGGTGTGAGGGACATGGTCGTGGTCGCTGACGCGGGGATGCTCTCTGCAGCCAACCTCAACGCCCTGGAGGAAGCGGGGTTCAAGTTTATCGTCGGTTCTCGGTTGACCAAGGCGCCCTATGACCTGGCAGATCACTTCGAGCGGCATGGGAACTACTTCGCTGACGGACAGGTCTTGGAATCGGCCCGGGTGATGGGCACCGGGAAGAATGCCCGAGAGCGTCGGGTCGTCTACCAGTGGTCATTCAAGCGCCAAAAACGTGATGACAGAACGATCAACGCTCAGATCGCCAAGGCCGAGAAGGTCGCTACCGGCGGCGCACCGCTGAAGAAGACACGGTTTTTGAAGGTCAGCGGTGCGGCGAAGGAACTGGACCAGGCCACCATCGACCGAGCCCGGCAACTCGCCGGTCTGAAGGGCTATGTGACCAACCTGCCGATCGAGGTGATGAGCGGGGCAGCGGTGATCAGCGCCTATCACGACCTGTGGAAGGTCGAAGCGTCTTTCCGCATGACCAAGTCCGATCTGCGGGCCAGGCCCGTCTTCCACCATCGCCGCGAGGCTATCGAAGCTCATCTGACCGTGGTGTTCGCTGCCCTGGCAATCACTCGCTACCTGACCGAAGCGACCGGGATATCGATCAAGAAGATCGTTCAGACACTACGGACCATCCGCTCAGCGACCGTCGACATCAACGGTCAAGAACTCACCCTCGAGCCCAAGATCCCCGAGCACGCGAAGACGATCCTCGAGGCAATCGGGGTCACTAAGCCCAATGGGTGAACTCAGG
>NZ_BAAGZJ010000176.1:0-1947 GCF_054778635.1 Nocardiopsis nanhaiensis | reverse complement strand
TGGCGGGCTTGACACCACCGTGCTCCTCACCGGCGTAGGCGACCACGTCCAGGGTCGACATGACCAGACCGGCACCGTTACCGATGATGCCGACCTCGCCGTCGAGCTTGACGTAGTTCAGGCCCTTCTCGTTGGCGCGCAGCTCCAGCGCGTCGAAGTCGGCCTCGTCGGTGAACGGGACGCGTTCGGGGTGGCGGAACAGCGCGTTGTCGTCCAGGGTCATCTTGCCGTCGAGGGCGATGACCCGGCCGTCATCCGTGCGCACGAGGGGGTTCACCTCGACGAGCGTGGCGTCCTCGCCCACGGCCACGTCCCACAGCCGGCTGATGGTCCCGGCCACGCATTCGCGGACGTCGTCGGGGACCTTCGCCGCCCGGCAGACCTCCTCGGCCGCCGCGCGGTCCACTCCCCCGGGGGCCACGGGGGTGCGCGCCACGGCCTCCGGGCGGACCCGCGCCACCTCTTCGATGTCCATGCCGCCCTCGGTCGAGCAGATGGACAGGAAGGTTCGGTTGGCGCGGTCGAGGAGGAAGGAGAAGTAGTACTCCTCGGCGATGTCACTCGCCTCCTCCACCAGGACGCGGTGGACCGTGTGGCCCTTGATGTCCATGCCGAGGATCTCCTCGGCCATAGCCTGGGCGTCCTCGGGGCCTTCGGCCACCTTCACACCACCGGCCTTACCGCGGCCGCCGACCTTGACCTGGGCCTTCACCACAACGCGCCCACCCAGCCTCGAAGCGGCCAGCCGCGCCTGTTCAGGGGTGTCGGCGATCTCTCCCTCGACGAGGGGGACGCCGTACTCGCCGAAGAGCTGCTTGGCTTCGTATTCACGGAGATCCATGGAGCCTCCCGTTGATGTGCTCTCGGTCACCTCTGTTGTACTCCATACTGTATGCAGTATTCAATAGTCAGCCTTGTTCGCCTCTTCCCTTCGCCTGATGGATTCTGCATACTGAATCCAATGGAGGTGTGCTCATGTCCGGAACCACCGAAATCCGCGACTGGCGTGGCAGGCGTTACGCCGTCGGACCCTCCCCCCGCGAACTCACCGGCCGCCCCCGCTCCTGGTTCCTGAGCCGGGCACTCGTCGCGGCCGCCGGGATCGGTGTTCTCCAGTTCGGCTACGGCGCCGCGGTCCCCGTACTCGTGGCGGCCCACGGCTGGAGTCCGGCCGCCGCCCTCGCCCCCTTCGTCCTGTGGGCCCTACTTCAGGGCGGCACCGCGCCCGCCCTGGTCCGGCTCCGCGCCCGGGGACTCATGCCGCCCGGTACCGCTGTCCCGCTGGGCGCGCTGCTGTGCGCGCTCGGGGTCGCCTCGCTCGGGCTCTCCGGGGGAACCGCCTGGGCGGTCCTGGGCTACGGCATTTTGGGCGGTCTGGGAGCGGGGCTCGTCTACCACTCCTGCTGTGAACTGGTCGCCGGGTGGTATCCCGACCGGCGCGTGGTCCGCTCCGGGGCCGTGGGCGGCGCCTTCGCCCTCGGCGCCGTCCCCTTGCTCCCGGCTGTCGCAGTCGGCCTCTCGCCCGCAACCCTCGCCCAGGCCTGCGCTGCGCTGGCCCTGCTCATCCTCGTCCTCGGCCTGCTCGGCGGGGTGGGACAGCAGGCGCCGCCGCGCCGCTGGTGGCCGCCGGAGACGGATCCGCGCGGCTGGGCGCTCCGAGGTCGCGTGGAACCAGCCGCGGCACGCGACTACACGCCCACCCAGGCCTGGCGGACCGGAGCGCTTCCCGCGCTGCACGCCATCGTGGCCCTGGCCGGGGCGAGCACGCTCTTCACCCTCGCGGCCCTGCCGCTCCTCGCGTCGGGCGAGGGCCGTTCACTCACGACGGTCGCCGCCCTGATGGTGACCCTGGCCGCCACGAGCGGGCTGGGGCGTTCCGCGGCGGAGGCGGCCGCGGAACGGTACGGGCGCCGACGGGTTCTGGCCGCGTCGACGGCGGGCGCCGCC
>NZ_BAAGZJ010000175.1:0-2047 GCF_054778635.1 Nocardiopsis nanhaiensis | reverse complement strand
CTGCTCTTCCCGAGGCCGCGTGGATCAACGAACCGGACACCGCACCTACCGCGCAGCACAGCGCTGACCTGTGTGAAGCGGCCTGACGATCACCTACCCCTGTCCGATTCGACTTGACACACTCCGAACCGGCAGTCCTCCCGCTGGCCGGAGACCGTGACGCAACCCTCGCCGCCGCTGGCTGGCACCGGGCTACCGAGTGGCGCCGTACCGGACGCCTGGACACCGCGCGCGTCATCCGCGCCTAGCCGCCCACAGAACGAACCCCCCGGCGCCTGCTCAGCCGGGGGGTTCGTCGTGTGCGGGAGGGTGTCTAGCGACGGGCAGAAGCCAGAAGTGCCACCCAAGGGCCAGCGGGAACGGCTAGCGTCACGTCAGTGGGGTGTTTGGAGTCCCGAACCTCAGCGCTTCCCGTGACACCCCTGCACTCGACACAGTCCGACCCGTTAGGGCTAAAGGTGCTCGTACGCCATTCGGGATTCATGAGGGCCTTCCAAGAGTTGCAACGACATGTCAGCGGGCAGAGCCGCCGCGAGAGCAGTCGACACCATCGACAACACCCGGGGATGCATCGACGCGTCTGCCAGCACACTACCGGTCGCATGATCGCTGGACACTGCGATTTCTCCCGATTCAAACCGGAAGATCATAACGGGAGCGGTAGGGACCACCATCAGTGACCCTGCCGGAACAAGATGGATGCGCACCCGCCCCGACCCAATCCACCCTCTAAGCGTGTCCACCTGCTCTAACCGCACCTGCTCTGAGAACGCGGCCAACCCAGACACCGGGAACACAGCCGTGACCCGCACCTCAGGTAGTTGTTCGAGCCGCTGGCACCTCAGCCTCACCAAACGTTCTACCTCAGCGTCCGGTGCCCAAGGCCGGGAAGCCCGGAACACCTCACGCGCGTACGAAGGCGCCTGTAGATACCCAGGGACCAGCACCGGCGCCACCACATCTACAGTGCGCGCTTCCGACTCGATACTCGACAAGTCCCGTGCCCACGGTGGGAGCGTGAAACCGTCCTTGGCCTCGGAGAATCGCGATATCAGGCGCCCCTCTGCCTGTAGCAGCTTGTCCAGCCTCTCCGCGTTCTCCCGTCTCGGGAGGGAACCACCCTTCTCCCACCGGTTCAACGAGGAAAGCGAGAGGCCAGCAGACACAGCTAGCTCGGTTTGCGACAACCCGAGAGCTTCCCGGGAACGGGCAAGTTCTTCTGAGAACACCGTGGGGGGCATGCGGGAAGCATACCGGTAGGGATCCTGGGAGAGGCTGGGATTCTAGGAGAAAGCTGTGAGAGTCCCAAGGGAGCGGCAACCGTAGGGGCATGGAAACCGACATCGTTGAACTCCACCTGCGATCCCTGCAACGAGCACTAGAATCCCGACGGCTGCACAGCAAGCTCGCACAGACCATCGTGTGTGGGGAGTTCACCCCCACCCTGTGCTGCGACCCGTACCTTGGGAGCGCCCGAGTGACCGTGGAAGACCAACACTTCACCTTCTTGGGCGTTAGCGTGGCGCGCGTCCGGGTGCCCGTCGACCGACCCGCAGAAGCCGTAGACGCACTCATCCGGGAAAGGTGCGGCCTAGTCCCTATGCAGCGGCATTGACACCCCGAAACGACACCCGTCACGCCCGTCCCGTGGCGGGTGTTCTCGTGTGCCCGGTGTGTCTGGTTGTGGGTGGTTCATCGAGGCCACCGACGCACAAGCGGATTTTACCTTTCATGGGTTGACAGGGGTTGGAGTCGTCGGACTTTACTGACAAGTAAGATCACAGGGGGTGACAAGTCCATACTTTGGGTCATTTCAACCTGGGACGCCCGGATGGTGCAAACCCCGCCGTTCTCGCCCCATCACCTTCCGTCGGGCGTCCCCCCACCCCGGCGGGAAGGTCAAGAAAACTTTGCACTCGGCTTTACTTTTTTTGGTGCGCGAGGATTTCCAGCGGGGCGGCTGTGCCTCATCGGGGTGGTGGGGGTGGTGGTCACCGGGTGGCGTGGTGCGGGGTGGTTGGTGCCTGGTGTCACCTGGGCGGGCGGG
>NZ_BAAGZJ010000174.1:0-2047 GCF_054778635.1 Nocardiopsis nanhaiensis | reverse complement strand
GCGCCAGGGGCGCACCGCATCACGCACGCTGGCGTAGCTTCCTCCATAGCCCTGTTCTTTGAGCTCGGTCCACAGCATCGACGCGTTCCGACAGCCTTCGGTGAACCGCTGGCGCAGGTAGCCCTCGTACGGGGCGATGGCCTTGGGGCGTTTGCCTGTTCCGTCGCGTCCGAGCAACTCCTCAGGATCGCGAACGCGTACGAAGCGGCGCACGGTGTTGCGCGCCAGCCCCAGCTCGCGGGCGATCTCCTGCACCGTCTTGTGCTGCTGGCGCAGCTGGTGCACCTGTGCGTGGCGAGTGCGGGTGCGCTCAGTGAGCCACCCCGCACGGCCAGGCGAGAGCGTCTGGACCACCTCACCGCCTGGTTCGTCTTCCTCCCACGTGGGGTTCGGGCAGGTGAAACGGGTGCGGTAGCGGGCCACGACCTTCTCCACAGCGTGACCGAGGTTGTGCCACATATGCCACCGATCCGCCACCTGGACAGCGTCGGGGGCACCGCGTCGGGCGCCATCGGCGTAGGCCCCGGCCCGGTCCCGGCAGATCACCTCTACCCCGGGGCGCTCGACCAACCAGGCTTGGAGGGCCTGGGCGGTGCGCTCATCGAGCAGGTCCACGGGGCGGCGGGTCTCCACGTCAACCAGCAGCGTTCCGTAGACATGGCCCTTGCGCAGGGCGAAATCATCGACCCCGAGCACGCGGGGCACTCCGTGTGCGGTGTCGGTGCTGGCGCGGATCAGGCGCAGCAGACTCATCCGGCTGACCGCGGTGGCCAGATGGCTGCTGAGGCGGGCTGCTGCTCGTCCGCCCAGGGCCATAGCCAGGTGGGTTAGGAGTTCGGTCAGGTGCGGGGTGCGTCGGGCATGGCGTCGGGTCAGACTGGGGATCTGTTCGGTGAAGATCGTCTGCTGGCAGGTGTCCTGGTCGCAGAAGAACCGGCGCACGTGCAGGTGGATGAGGGTTTCTTGGGCGGAGATGGGGGTGTCGGCCAGGCGGCGTTGGTAGCGGCTGTGGACGCGGGCAGAGGGCGTCGCGCACGTCGGGCAGGTGGCGGTGCGGGTAGTGGAGGTGGCGGTGATGCGTACCGTCCGGCCGCTGCGGTGGGCATCGGCGATGCGGAGCCCGGTCAGGTGGGGGAAGAACAGGCTGAGGAGGGAGGAGAGGGACACCTCGCATCATCGCGAGCACAGCCCTGTCGGCGCAGGCGCTTCATCAAATCCGTGCCAGAACCAGTATTCACGTGTCGCCGACACGGGCTCGCGTGGAGCTGCCCGACGAGCCCCCTGCGCTAACGCCGGATGCGGCCTGGGCACTGCTCCGCATCCTTCGCACGGCCTACGCACAGCGATTCGCACCGAATGAGTACACACCTCGATCAGGTGAGGAAGAAGGTGACCAATGACCCTTAGTCCGGTTGGCTCTCCCAACCAGACGCCATCAGAACCGATGTACTTCGCCTTCCTGGGGCGGGTATCCACCGAGGACCACCAGGATCCGGAGTCTTCACGACACTGGCAGCACCGGCGAGCTGAAAACCTGATCGCGCCCAAGGACGGGCGAATCGTGGCGCAGTTCTTCGACATCGACCACTCGCGCTCGGTCCCCCCGCAACGACGTCCGGAAGCGAGCCGGTTGCTGGAACTGCTCGCAGACCCCAACCGCGGGTTCGACGCGGTGGTCGTCGGTGAGCCCCAGCGCGCCTTCTACGGCAACCAGTTCGCCATGACCTTCCCGATGTTCGAGCACTACGGCGTCCAGTTGTGGGTCCCTGAGATCGGTGGGGCGATCGACCCCGCCAACGAAGCCCACGAACTGATCATGTCGATGTACGGAGGGATCTCCAAGGGAGAGCGCACACGGATCAAGACGCGGGTGCGTGCCGCCATGGCCGCCATGGCGCAACTGGAAGGGCGTTTCCTCGGCGGTCCGGAGTGTGTCAAGTCGAATCGGACAGGGGTAGGTGATCGTCAGGCCGCTTCACACAGGTCAGCGCTGTGCTGCGCGGTAGGTGCGGTGTCCGGTTCGTTGATCCACGCGGCCTCGGGAAGA
>NZ_BAAGZJ010000173.1:0-2065 GCF_054778635.1 Nocardiopsis nanhaiensis | reverse complement strand
GCGTTCGGGCGGGGCCGGAGTGGGCTCAGCTGTCGGCGGGGTGAGCAGGTGGTGCATCGCCTCCCCGGACCGGGCGGCGACGGCGCGGACCCCGTCCGGCCAGGGGCGGGGAGCGGCCGGGCCGCCGAGCATGTCCACCAGGTCGGTGGCGGCGGGGCGCAGCTGCGGGTCGGCCTTGAGGCAGGCGTCCACCAGTCCCCTGAGCTGGGCTGGAACCCGGTCGAGTCCGCCGGGTCCCGCCACACCGCTGGCCGCGGAGCACAGGGTGGCCGCCCAGGCGAACACGTCGGCCGCGGTGGAGGTGCCGCCCTCCGGCGGGGCGGATGCGGAGTGCGGGGCGGCCTGCGCCCCTTCGGAGGCGGCCCGTTCGAAACCGGGGTCGGCGATCAGCGCGGAGTGCGGGGACACCAGCACCCCGTCCGGCCGGAGGCCCCCGTGGACGTGCCCCGCGGAGTGCAGGTCGGCGAGTCCCTGGGCCAGCGCCAGGGCCAGCGGCTGCAGGGCCTCGGCGGGCAGGGGGCCGTGGTCGCCCACCAGCTCGGCCAGGGTCGGTCCGGCCGGCCGGGCCACCGCGACCCAGGGGGCGGCCCACTGGAGGTCGGCGTCCAGGACCGGTGCGACATAGGGGCTGTGCAGGGTACGGGCGCTCTCCACCAGGCGGGCGAACGCGTCCCGGAAGTCCGGGTCCGAGGTGTGCTCGGAGCGCACGACCTTGAGGGCGGCGGCGGGGCGGCCCGGGGCGGAGGCCAGGTAGGTCCGGGCGCAGGCGTCCTCGCCGATGCGGGCGCGGAGCCGGTAGGTGCCCACCCGGGGCGGGTCGTGTGGGTGCAGGGGTTGCATGGGGTCCTTGCCGGTGGTGTGGGAGCGGGGGTCCGGTGCCGAGCGTGTCCGCCCTATCCCGGGCCGAGGGTGTCGATCTCCTCGAACGTGTGCGCGTCCAGCACCACGAGGCCTCCCCCTTCCAAGCCCAGCGCCGCGAAGACCTCCTCGTCCGGGTGCGGGGTGGCGGCCATGGGGGCGTCCGTGTACACGTTGGCCTCGATGTCGACCGCTGGGACCGCCTGGCCCTCCTGGCCCGAGGACCGGTCCCAGCCGTTCATGAAGATCGTGCACCCTTCGCCCTCCCGCAGTCGGGCGTGGAGGCCGAACAGGGTGTCGGTGACCGGGTGGTAGGCGAACTCGCGCATGTTGCCGACGGCGTCCTCCCGGTCTTCCTCGACTACGTCGAACTCGTGCCCGTCCCCGCCCGTCGCGAGCTCGGCGAACACGGGACCGTCCTCGGTCGTGTACAGGACACCCCCGTCGTCGTCGGGCAGCGCGAGGCCGCTGACCTCGGATCCGAGGTAGGCGTCCTCGTCGTAGCCGACCTCCCGCCACGTCTCGGTGTCCCACATCCACAGGCCCCAGAGCCCCGTAGCCGCCATGTAGTCGCCTCCGGGTGAGAAGGCGATCTCCTGGAAGCTGGCGGTTCCGCCCGCGTCCGTCTCCCCCACCTCGAAGTCCTGCCGTTCTCCGCTCTCGAGGTCGAGGACGTGCAGGCTGGTCGCCCCGGCACCGCTCACGGCAAGGGAACCCCCGTCCGGGGAGAACGCCACCGACCACGGGTGCGCGTCCTCGAGCAGGACTTCGTGCTCGCCGGTGGCGAGCGTGTACAGGTGCACCCCGTCCTCGTCCGTGTAGGCGATCCGGCAGTCGTCGGGGCTGAAGACCGGGGTGACCTGGGAGTCCATGAGGACGTACAGGTCGATGAGGCCGAGCGCGGTGCCCTGCTCCCAGTCCCACAGCGCTACCCCGCTGGTCCCGCCGACGGCGAGTACGGATCCGTCGTGGGAGAAGGCCAGCGAGCCCACGATGTCGTCGGTGCCCGAGCCCGGCACGACCGGGTCCGGGTCGGCGGCCTCGGCGAAGGGTTCGGCGAGCTCCCCGGGGTCGCACCGGTCCGGGTCGGTGTCCCCGTCGCCGTCTCCGCCGGATTCCTCCGCCGAGGAAGCGTCGCCCGCGCCCAGCGCACCGTCCGCGGCCAGCGGGCCGGTGTGGGCCCACAGGCCGGCGCCCGCCACGAGCG
>NZ_BAAGZJ010000172.1:0-2077 GCF_054778635.1 Nocardiopsis nanhaiensis | reverse complement strand
GGAGGCCTCCGGCGATGCATCCTCTGTATTTGACACTGGGCATCATCACCTCGGTCTTCGCCGTGGTCGCGCTCGCCTTGTTCGCTCTGGGTTCGTACCAGATCTGGCGGACCGTGAGTGTGGGCCGAGCGGCGGAGCCGGAGCGGACGGAGTCGCTGGGCAAGCGGCTCACCATGACGCTCATCGAGATCCTCGGGCACACGAGGATGCTGAAGCGGCCGTGGGTGGGTGTGGCCCACTGGTTCGTGATGGTCTCGTTCCCGCTGCTCTTCTTCACGGTCATCGAGGCCCAGGGCGAGGTCTTCGACCCGCACTTCAAGCTGCCGGTGATCTACGACTGGACCGTCTTCGGGCTGGCCATCGAGGTCATCGCGGCCACCAGCCTCGCGGGCATCATCGGCCTCACCGTCTACCGCCTGCTCAACGGCCCCCACCGCAAGGGCCGCGACTCGCGGTTCTACAACTCCAAGACGTGGACCGCGTACTACGTCGAGGCCTACCTGTGGGCCCTGCTGATCTCGATCTTCGTGATCCGCGGCCTCAAGGTCGCCATCGAGGACTTCCCGTTCCCGGTCTGGGCCACCCCGGTCTCCCACGCCTTCGGCGCCCTCATGCCGACCGACGCCGCGGTCGCCGAGCCCGCCATCGCCCTGGTCGCCGCGTTCAAGCTGATCATCAGCTACGCGTTCTTCGTGGTGCTGTACTTCAACCTCACCATGGGCATCGGCTGGCACCGCTTCACCGCCCCGTTCAACATCTTCTTCAAGCGCAACGCCGACGGCGCTCCGACCCTCGGCGCCGCCAAGCAGATGATGGACGCCTCCGGCAAGAAGCCCCTCGACTTCGAGGAGGCCGACCCGGACGAGGACCCGTTCGGCGCCGGCAAGATCGAGGACTTCACCTGGAAGGGCCTCCTCGACTTCTCCAGCTGCACCGAGTGCGGCCGCTGCCAGTCGCAGTGCCCCGCCTGGAACACCGCCAAGCCGCTCTCGCCGAAGAAGCTCATCCTCGACCTGCAGCAGCACAGCTTCGAGAAGGCCCCGTACCTCCTCAAGGGCATCACCGAGGAGACGCTCACCGAGGCCCCCGACAACAGCCACTCCGGCGTCGACGTGCTCGCCCTCCTCAACAAGCCGCTGGTCGGCACCGAGGAAGAAGGCGGCGTCATCCACCCGGACGAGCTGTGGGCCTGCACCAACTGCGGTGCCTGTGTCGAGCAGTGCCCGGTGGACATCGAGCACATCGACCACATCCTGGACATGCGCCGCTACCAGGTGATGGTCGAGTCCAACTTCCCGTCCGAGGCCAACACCCTCCTCAAGAACCTTGAGAACAAGGCCAACCCCTGGGGTATGGCCGAGGACCGGCGCATGGACTGGATCGAGGAGCTGGCCAACCAGGAGAACCCGGTTGAGGTCCAGGTCGTCGACGACAAGATGCCCGAGGACACCGAGTACCTCTTCTGGGTCGGCTGCGCCGGCGCCCTCGAGGACCGCGCCAAGAAGACCACGAAGGCCATCGCCGAGCTGCTGGACATCGCGGGCGTCAACTTCGCCGTCCTGGGCGGCATGGAGGCCTGCACCGGTGACCCGGCGCGCCGCCTGGGCATGGAGTACGTCTTCCAGATGCTGGCCCAGCAGAACGTGGAGACGCTGAACGAGGCGGGGGTCACCAAGATCGTGGCCAGCTGCCCGCACTGCTTCAACACGCTCGCGAAGGAGTACCCGCAGCTGGGTGGGACCTACGAGGTCATCCACCACAGCCAGCTGCTGGCCAAGCTCGTGGACGAGGGCCAGCTGACCCCGGTGAACTCCGTCGACGAGAACATCACCTACCACGACCCCTGCTTCCTGGGCCGCCACAACAAGGTGTACACGCCGCCGCGCGACATCATGGCCCAGGTGCCGGGTGTCAAGACGCAGGAGATGCACCGGCACAAGGAGCGCGGCTTCTGCTGCGGCGCCGGTGGTGCCCGCATGTGGATGGAGGAGCGGATCGGCAAGCGCATCAACACCGAGCGTGTGGACGAGGCGCTGACGACCAACCCGGACACCGTCTCCACCGCGTGCCCGTTCTG
>NZ_BAAGZJ010000171.1:0-2264 GCF_054778635.1 Nocardiopsis nanhaiensis | reverse complement strand
GTCGGACCGCGGCGCTCGTCGCGGTCGGGCTGGCCCTCGCCCTGGTCGTCGGTGCCGGTGCGGCCTGGGGCCTGGGCTGGCCGGTCGGCGGGTCCGGGGACGGCACCGACGGCGCCGCAGAGGGGGCGGAGGGCACGGAGGGCGCGGGCCTCATCAGCGGCGCTGGCTGCCTGGACGGGAACGGCTCCGCCGAACCCGCGGACGACATCGACGACCTCGACGCCATGCTGCTCGACTTCTCCCCGGACGGAGACGTCTTGGCGGTGACCAGCCACAACCACGGGCTCACACTCTGGGACTGGCGGGAGGGAGAGGAGATCGCCCGCCCCACCGGGGCAGTGTACGGCTACGGGAACCCGGTGTTCGCCCCGGTGGGCTGCACGGTGGCCGCGCTCGACCTGGTCGAACACGAGCAGGGCGGCCCGCCGAACGCTCTGGTCACCACCTACGACCTGCCCTCGGGTATGGCCGCGGAGCATACCGGGCCGCAGTCAGAACGGGTCGAGGACGGCCTGGAGAGCCCTCGGGGCGGCCGGCTCACGGACTTCTCCCCCTCAGGGGCGTCCTTCGCCGTCGTCGTCGAGCACGAGCCCGACCTCCCGTCCGCGGGCGTCGTCGACACGGCCACCGGGGAGCTGGATTCGGTGTGGGACGCCGCCACGGGCGACTTGGTGCAGGGCATCGGATTCCTGGACGAGGAGCGGGTCGCCACCGCCGACGCGAACACGATCACCGTCCGCGACGCCGGGACCGGCGAACCCGAGGAGGTGATCCGGGACGCCACCTCCTACCATTTCGCGGCGGTCCCCGGCCGGAGCGAGCTCGTCTACGTCAGCAACGACCACCTCATCCACTGGGACTTCGAGGAGGGCGCCGAGCTGGACCGCTTCCCCTTGACCGAGTACCACGAGTCGCACCAGGAGGACGCGCACATCACCGGCCTGGCCGCGGACGCCGAGCTCGGCCTCCTCCACCTCAGCTGGACGGTCCCCTCGCCCCAGGCCCTGGACGGTGCCACCTACCGGGGCAGCGAGAACAGCGCGTACCTCTGGGACCTGGACAGCGGTGCGGACCTGTTCGCGGAGGACGACGCACCGGCACCCCGACCCGTGGCCTTCCACCCCGAGGGCGAGGCCGTCGCCGCCGTCCAGGAAGACGGAAACGTCGCCCTGCTCGACCCCGACTCCTTGGAGGAGCTCCGCGTGCTCCCCTGACCTCCGCACCGCCCCGCCCTCGCCGGACCCCGCCGAACCAGACCGGCCCCGCACAGCACCGTGCGGGCCGGGCCCGAACCCGACCCAGGACGGCAACCGTTGAAACCGCTGACCTCCTCCGACCCGGACCACGTCGGCCCCAACCGGCTCCTCGCCCGCCTCGGCGCCGGCGCCATGGGGCAGGTGTACCTCGCGCGCACGCCCGGCCACCAGCTGGCCGCCGTGAAGGTGGTCCGGCCGGAGCTGGCGGAGGACACCGGTTTCCTCGCCCGGTTCGCCCGCGAGGTGCGCACCGCGCAGCGGGTCCACGGACCCTTCACCCCCGCGGTGCTGGACGCCGACCCCGACTCCGCGACACCGTGGATGGCCACCGAGTACGTCCCCGGACCCACCCTCGCGGAGGCGGTCCGGGCCAACGGCCCCTTCCCCGAAGAGACCCTCTGGGTCCTCGCCTTGGGGCTGGCCCAAGCGCTCCAAGCCGTCCACGCGGCCGGACTGATGCACCGCGACCTCAAGCCCGGCAACATCCTGCTGTCGCCGCGCGGCCCGCAGGTGATCGACTTCGGCATCGCCCGCGCTGTCGAGGGCACCGTCCTCACCAAGACGGGCGAGGCCTTCGGCACCCCCTCCTACGCCTCACCCGAGCAGGTGTTGGGCCACACCACCGGCCCGGCGAGCGACGTCTTCTCCCTCGCCGGGGTGGTCGTCCACGCCGCCTGCGGCACTCCCCCGTTCGGCCGGGCCGCAGCCGCGCAGATCCTGCACCGCGTGGTCTCGGAGGAGCCCCGCCTGTCGGGGGTCCCCGACGGGCTGCGCCCCCTGCTCTCCCGCTGCTTGGCCAAGGACCCCGCCGAGCGGCCTGCCTCGGCGGAGATCGTCCGCACGCTGGCGGCGCGCCCCTTGCCCCCCGCCGAGCAGGGGTGGCTGCCCCACCAGGTGAGCCGGGAGATCGACGACCGGCAGCAGGAGCTCCACCGGGTCGTGGCGGCGCCGTCGGGGGCCCCGTCGCCCGGCCGGTCCGGTGGTCGGCGCGGGCGGCGCGGCCTGCTC
>NZ_BAAGZJ010000170.1:0-2359 GCF_054778635.1 Nocardiopsis nanhaiensis | reverse complement strand
GGCCGCCGAGGAGGTGCGCGCCGCCGAGGCCGAGGCGGAGCGGCACCGGGCGGATGCCCGCTTCGACGACGAAGCCGCGGTACTGGCGGCGGCTCTGGACGAACGGGCCCGGCGCGACCTGCGTGCGCGGGCCCGGGAGTTCGACGACCAGTGGGCGGCGGCCGAAGCCCAGTTGGCCGACCCGGACCTGGTGGCGGCCGGGGCCGAGTCGGCGCCGGACCTGTCTGCGCTGGGCACGGCGGCGGAGGAGGCCGCGGGCTACGCGGACCGGGCGGTGGCCTGGCAGGGCATGCTGGACGATCGGGCCCGGCGCTTGGCCGATCTGCGCGCCGAGCTCGCCGACCAGCTGGCCGGGTCGGAGCCGGTGCTGCGCCGCCACGCGGTCGCACAGGGGCTGAGCACCCTGGCGGCCGGTACGTCTCCGGACAACACCGACAGCGTGCGCCTGTCCGCGTACGTGCTGGCTGCCCGCTTGGAGCAGGTAGTGGCCGCCGCCAACGAACGGCTGCTGACCATGTCCGACGGCCGGTACG
Organism: Nocardiopsis nanhaiensis; assembly: GCF_054778635.1. NCBI lineage: Bacteria > Bacillati > Actinomycetota > Actinomycetes > Streptosporangiales > Nocardiopsidaceae > Nocardiopsis > Nocardiopsis nanhaiensis. Next base: position 1,826 of record NZ_BAAGZJ010000170.1, on the reverse strand, counting down.
AGCTGCGGTACACGGTGGACAAGGCCGCCGGGGACGGCAGGGCCCGTTCCGCGGGCGGCCTCGGAATGCGTGTGGTGGACGCCTGGACGGGCGCGGAGCGCGACCCCGCGACGCTGTCCGGTGGTGAGACCTTCTTCAGCTCACTGGCCTTGGCGCTGGGCCTGGGCGACGTCGCCACCGCCGAGGCGGGCGGTACCGAGATCGACACCCTGTTCGTGGACGAGGGCTTCGGGACACTGGACGAGGACACCCTGGAGGAGGTCCTGGACGTACTGGACCGGCTACGCGACGGCGGACGGGCCGTCGGGGTGGTCAGTCACGTCGCCGACCTGCGCCAACGGGTGACGACCCGGCTCACGGTGGTCAAGGGTTCGGGCGGCTCCCGCGTGGAGCACCACGGCTGAGCCCGTGGGTAGCCCGGAGCGCGTTCCGTGGTGTTGATGCGAAGAGTCGGGTTGGCCTCTGTGACCTGAGGTTCCCCGCGGGTGCAGGGGTTCCCCGCGGGTGCAGGGGTTCCCCGTTTCCTGCCGCCCGAGTGTGGCCGTCTCCGCTGCGCGCCTCAAGGTCGTCGCCATCGAGCGCTTCGCGCGTCAACGGCGCTCCACCTTGGCCCGCTTCGCTACGACGGCGGGTCGGCGGCTATCAGGAAACGGGGGACGTGTGGTCGGGGAGGCAGTGGCACGGCCTTCGGCCGGGCACCGGCCGAGTAACCGCGTCGGCCTGGCGGCCGATTCCTGCCCCTGCGCCGGAGCTGTGACGGCTGGGGGTGTCGCGGCCGGTCATGCTCTGCTGCGAACCACGGCGGCCTCCGGCCGGGGGCCGATGCCAGCCACTGCGCCGGCGCTTTGACGGTTGCGGGTGTCGCGGCCGGTCAATGCGCGAGGCGAAAAAGAACCCAGAAACCTGGAATTCCAGGTGGGCATAAACACCGCACCAGGTGGCCTGAATTGGAAGACCCAAAGAAAGCCAGGGGGTGCCCCTGGCGAAAGTCATTAATTCAGTTCGGACCAGCGGAAGTCTTCCATTCTCCGGCCTTTTCTCTTACAATGGAAGAATGGCGATCTCTCCTGAAGCACCCACCCCCACCGGGCACACCCCGGTGGATACCGCGGTGGCCGCTGCCCGGGACGAGACCACCGCCTTCTTTAACCGGGACGTGCCCCTGGGGGCGGCGGGTGAGGTGCTGGACCAGGCCACCCGGGTGTGGGAACACCTCGACCAGATCAAAATCAGTATGGCTGCGCGGCTGGCGCAGCTGGAGGCCACCGGGCAGCTGTTGGAACAGGGCGGGCAGAAGAGCCTGCAGGCGTGGCTGCGCCACGCCTTCGGCATTCCCGCCGCCCAGGCCAACGACCTGGCCCTGATCGGGCGGGCCGAATTCTGCCAGGACATGGCCCCCACCCTTCAGGCGCTGCACTCCGGGGTGCTGTCGGTGGGTGAGGCCGCCGCCGTCATCAAGGGCGCCGAGGCCGGGGTGGAGAAAAAGCAGAAGGGCGACCACCCCGATGCGGAGCTGTTCCGCGCAAAAATGGAATGCGGCATCCTGGACTTCAAAGAGTCGCGCCCGAACATGTCGGTGGGTCAGATCACCCGCTTCGCCCACCAGCTGTGCCTGAGCCTGAACCCGGGCAAGGCGGAGAAAGACCACGAGGCCGCCCACGCCGCCCGGGGCGCCCAGCTGGTCACCACCTTCGACCAAACGTTCCTCTTCCAGGTGTGGGGCTCGCCCGCTGATGCTTTGAAGGTTCAGGTGGCTTTGGACAACTTCCAGGTGCCCTTCCACCCCCAGGACGGGCTGTCCAAGTACGAGCGCACCTATGACGCGC
>NZ_BAAGZJ010000169.1:0-2410 GCF_054778635.1 Nocardiopsis nanhaiensis | reverse complement strand
CCACGGTGCGCCAGATCGAATCCAGCGCTAGCAGCGTGCCGACGGCTTTGAGTTCGTCGGGCAGCTGGCGCAGGCTCCACGAGATGAGGTGCCCGGTCGGTCTGTGGGTGGTGGGGGCGCGGAAGAGTTCGTTGTAGGAGCCGCTGACGAACGGTTGGAGTTGGATCGCCAGGTCCTGGGCGTGCTCGTCGGAATCGGCCGCCAGGGTGGAGGCCAGGTCCGCCAGGAGCGGGGCCTGCTGGGACCAAGTCGAGGCCTCACCCGTGATCCCGGCCTGTCGGTAGGTGGCCACCAAAGCCCGGTCGAGCGCGGCGCGTTGACGGGCGGACAGGGCACCGCCCACCATCACCGCCAGCAGCGTGTGCAGGAACAGGGCGCGCCTGGACACGGCGTCACGCCGGGCCGTGGCATCCAGGGCCAGATCCAGCGGGTTGAGGTGCACCCCGGGTGCGCCCAGGCGCATGAGGGTGCCGCCCACCGCCTCGGTCAGGCGGGTGTATTCGTCTTCGGGGTCGATGACCGCTGCGGTCACACCCGAGTACAGGCTGCGCAGCAGGTCGAGTTTGCAGAAGTAGGACTTCCCGGCGCCTGAGCGGGCCAGGACCACGGAGTTGTAGTTGTCGCCCCTCCACCGGTCCCAGACCACCACCCCAGAGGAGGAGGCGTTGAGTCCGTAGAGGACCGCCCGGTTGCTGGTCTGCACGGCCAGGTCCGGCGAGGCGAACGGAAAACTTGCCGACAGGGCGGCGGTGTCCATGCTGCGGCGCTGCTCCAGCAGATCCACCCCTACCGGCAGGGCGGCCACCCACCCTTGGAGTTGCCGGTAGGAGGCGGGCCGCACGTCCACCAGCATCGACGAACACAGTGAGCGGACGTGGTCGACCTCCTCGGCCAGGGCCTCCTCGGTGGGGGCGTGCACACTCAGGTAGAGCCCGACTCGGAAGAGTTTGCCCTCGCCGCGCGCCAGGGAGGCGGCCATCTCGCGTGCGTCCTCGGCCGCCACCTCAGCCTCGAAATCCTCCAACTTGCCCTTCTCGGCGGTGGTGCGGTTGGAGGCTTCCAGCTTGGACATCTGTTTGCGGAGACGGTCGGCCGCGGTCTGGGGCGGGATGGGTTCGATGTGCAGCGACACATCCAGCCGCCCTGGGTAGGTCAGCAGCGGTTCCATCCACCCGTGCCCCACCTCGGCGGGGTAGCCGGTCACCGCCCAGGACGAGCTGGCCCCGCCGCCGAGGCGCAGGTGCCGGGAGGCCACCTCCACCTCAGCGGCCACCGGCCCTTCACCCCTGGCGGTGTGGGCTCGGTTCTTCTTGCGTGTCAACATCTCAAGCCTCCTCGGTATCGGTGGGTCCGGTGATCAGGGCCTGGGGGCTGGCCAGCCCTTCGGGGGGCCGATGGCGGCTGGAGGGGTCAGCGGCCGAGGACAAAACGGCAGCCACCTGCGGCCCGGTCAGGATGTGGGCGCGCGAGCCAGCCGCGGCCAGGGCGCGCACGGCTTCCTCAGCGCGGCGTCGTGCGCTGGCCGTGCCGTGGGCGGCATTGCTGGTGGTGTCGCGCACGATGAGGACGATGTGGCGCCGCAGCAGATCCCGCTGCTGGGCCAAGTCAGCCAGGAAGTCGGCGTGGTCGCGCGCCGCTTGCTCCAGAGCGGGGTGCGGCATGGCCGGGGCAGCCTGGTCGAGAGCCTCCACCAGCGGGTCCAGCGAGATGGACTCGGCGCGTATGAGGATCTGCACGGGGGAGTTGAGCGAATTCAGGTAGGACCCAAACCCCGAGACCAGCCCTGCCTGCTCGGCCGGTGTGCGCAGCGAAAAGCTGACCGTGGAGCACGAGACGAGGACGGCGCACCCGTGTTCGCCCAGGTCCAGCACGCCCTCATCAGAGATCTTGTGCACCGGCAGATCCAGCGGCCGGGGCAGGGCCGGGGTGCGGGCGTTGACCCAGGAGGGGGTGGGTGCGCCGCGGTGGGCGTCGGTGGACTGGCGTTTAGGCGAGCGCAGAAACCGGAGTGCGGCCAAGAGCAGGCGGTCCAGGCTGAGCCCGTCGCGCGTGGCCAGGGCGGCGGCGATTGCCCCGCCCATGACCGGTACCGCGGCGGCCACCACGGCCACGGGTGGAACGAGGTGGCCCACCGCTTGATGCACCAGCCACAGGCCGAGCCCGGGAACACCGATGATGATCAACTGGCGGGCGGTCAGGCCCGCCAGGAGCTTGTCTTCACGTTCGACATCGGCGGGCATGCGCACACGCGACATTTACGACCTCCGTCGGGAAGCAGGGGCACTCCGGCCAGGGCTGGGCCGGGAAGGTGGCCCGCGGTGCGGCGAGGGTGCGCCCGGCCCGGGGCCGGTGCCCCTTCCGGGGCCACCCCGGTTGGGACCACGCCCGGGGCCGCTGCCCGGGCCGCGGC
>NZ_BAAGZJ010000168.1:0-2466 GCF_054778635.1 Nocardiopsis nanhaiensis | reverse complement strand
ACCCGCGCGGTGGCGCTGGCCGAGGGCCCGGACGAGGACGCCGTGGCCCGGGCAGCGGCCCCGGGCGCGGACCCAACCGTGGTGGCCCCGGAAGGGGCACCGGCCCCGGGCCGGGCGCACCCTCGCCGCACCGCGGGCCACCTTCCCGGCCCAGTCCTCGCCGGAGTACCCCTGCTTCCCGACGGAGGTCGTAAATGTCGCGTGTGCGCATGCCCGCCGATGTCGAGCGTGAAGACAAACTCCTGGCGGGTCTGACCGCCCGCCAGTTGATCATCATCGGTGTTCCCGGGCTCGGCCTGTGGCTGGTGTATCAGGCGGTGGGCCACCTCGTTCCACCCGTGGCCGTGGTGGTCGCGGCAGTACCGGTCATGGGCGGGGCGGTCGCCGCCGCCCTGGCCACGCGCGACGGGCTCAGCCTGGACCGCCTGCTCTTGGCCGCATTCCGGTTTCTGCGCTCTGCTAAACGCCAGTCCACCGACGCCCACCGCGGCGCACCCACCCCCTCCTGGGTCAACGCCCGCGCCCCGGCCCTGCCCCGGCCGCTGGATCTGCCGGTGCACAAGATCTCTGATGAGGGCGTGCTGGACCTGGGCGAACACGGGTGCGCCGTCCTCGTGTCGTGCTCCACGGTCAGCTTTTCGCTGCGCACACCGGCCGAGCAGGCCGGGCTGGTCTCGGGGTTCGGGTCCTACCTGAATTCGCTCAACGCCCCCGTGCAGATCCTCATCCGCGCCGAGTCCATCTCGCTGGACCCGCTGGTGGAGGCGTTGGATCAAGCAGCCCCGGCCATGCCGCACCCCGCTCTGGAGCAAGCGGCACGCGACCACGCCGACTTCCTGGCTGACTTGGCCCAGCAGCGCGATCTGCTGCGGCGCCAAATCGTCCTCATCGTGCGCGACATGACCAGCAATGCCGCCCACGGCACGGCCAGCGCACGACGCCGCGCCGACGAAGCCGTGCGCGCCCTGGCCGCGGCTGGCTCGCGCGCCCACATCCTCACCGGGCCGCAGGTCGCCGCCGTTCTGTCCTCGGCCGCTGACCCTTCCAGTCGCCATCGGCCCCCTGAAGGGCTGGCCAGCCCCGAGGCCCTGATCACCGGCCCCACCGTCGAGTCCAAGGAGGAATGACCGCACATGTTCGCACGCACGAAGAAGACCCGCCCACAAGCGGCTGGCAGCCAGGCAGAGGCTGCGGTGGCCGCCGAAGTGGAGGTGGCCTCCCGGCATCTGCGCCTCGGCGGCGGCCTCAGCTCCTCCTGGGCGGTGACCGGCTACCCCGCCGAAGTGGGGCACGGGTGGATGGAACCGCTGCTGACCTACCCCGGACGGCTGGATGTGTCGCTGCACATCGAACCCATCCCGCCCCAGACCGCGGCCGATCGGCTGCGGCGGCAGATGTCGAAGTTGGAGGCCTCCAACCGCACCACCGCCGAAAAGGGAAAACTCGAAGACTTCGAGGCCGAGGTGGCGGCCGAGGACGCACGCGAGATGGCCGCCTCTCTGGCGCGCGGCGAGGGCAAGCTGTTCCGTGTCGGGCTGTACCTGAGTGTGCACGCCCCCACCGAGGAGGCCCTGGCCGAGGAGGTCGACCACGTCCGCTCACTGTGTTCGTCGATGCTGGTGGACGTGCGGCCGGCCTCCTACCGGCAACTCCAAGGGTGGGTGGCCGCGCTCCCGGTAGGGGTGGATCTGCTGGAGCAGCGCCGCAGCATGGACACCGCCGCCCTGTCTGCGAGTTTCCCGTTCGCTTCACCGGACCTGGCCGTGCAGACCACTGACCGCGCGGTGCTCTACGGGCTCAACGCCTCCTCCTCTGGGGTGGTGGTCTGGGACCGGTGGAGGGGCGACAACTACAACTCCGTGGTCCTGGCCCGCTCAGGAGCCGGGAAGAGCTACTTCTGCAAACTCGACCTGCTGCGCAGCCTGTACTCGGGTGTGACCGCAGCGGTCATCGACCCCGAAGACGAATACACCCGCCTGACCGAAGCGGTGGGCGGCACCCTCATGCGCCTGGGCGCACCCGGGGTTCACCTCAACCCCCTGGACCTGGCCCTGGACACCACGGCCCGGCGCGATGCCGTGTCCAGGCGCGCCCTGTTCCTGCACACGCTGCTGGCGGTGATGCTGGGCGGTGCCCTGTCCGCCCGTCAACGCGCGGCGTTGGACCGGGCTCTGGTGGCCACCTACCGACAGGCCGGGATCACGGGTGAGGCCTCGACCTGGTCCCAGCAGGCCCCGCTCCTGGCGGACCTGGCCTCCACCCTGGCAGCCGATTCCGACGAGCACGCCCAGGACCTGGCGATCCAACTCCAACCGTTCGTCACCGGCTCCTACAACGAGCTCTTCCGCGCCCCCACCACCCACAGACCGACCGGGCACCTCATCTCGTGGAGCCTGCGCCAGCTGCCCGACGAACTCAAAGCCGTCGGCACGCTGCTAGCGCTGGATTCGATCTGGCGCACCGTGG
>NZ_BAAGZJ010000167.1:0-2795 GCF_054778635.1 Nocardiopsis nanhaiensis | reverse complement strand
GGTCCACACCGGTGCCCGCGCGGCGGCGGGGCACGCCGGACACGTCCCCGTGGCAGCGGCCGCCGGACGCCGCTGCCCCTGCGGCGCAGAGGGGCACGTCGAAGCGGTGGCGTCGGGGCCGGCCCTGCTCGACGAGTACCGGCGCCGGGGCGGGGAGCGGAGAGCAGGACTCGAGGAGGTCGCCGCGGCGGCCGAAGAGGGGGATCCGGTGGCCCGAACCGTCCTGGAGGAGGGAGCCGCGGCCTTGGGGTCCGCGCTGGCGGGTGTCGCCAACGTCGTCGCCCCGGACGTGGTCGTGGTCGGCGGCGGGGTCGCCGGGTCCGGTACGACCTGGTGGTCGGCGCTGCGGGGGGAGACCGCACGGGGACTCGTGCCGGCCCTGCACGGTCTGCCGGTGGTCCCCTCCGCGCTCGGAACAGACGCGGCTCTGCTGGGAGCCGGACGCATGGTGTGGAAGGAGCACGGATGAGCGCTGTACCGGGAGGACTCGGCGGACTGCGCGGCGGGGTGGTGGTCTCCTGCCAGGCCTACCCCGGCGAACCCATGCGGGACTCCGACACCATGGCCCGCGTGGCGATGGCGGCGCGCGACGGCGGCGCCGCGGGGATCCGGGCCCAGGGTCTGGCGGACGTCGCCGGCATCCGCACCGCCACGGACCTGCCGCTGATCGGCCTGGTAAAGGAGGGCACGGAAGGGGTCGTGATCACGCCGACCCTGGCCACCGCCCTGGACGTGGCACGCGCGGGTGCGGACGCCGTGGCGGTCGACGCCACCGGACGGCCCCGGCCGGACGGGACCACGCTGGCCGAGATCGTCCGCGCGGTACACGAGGAGACCGGCCGACTGGTCATGGCGGACGTGTCCGGCCGCGACGAGGGTCTGGCGGCGCAGGACGCCGGAGCGGACCTGGTGGGCACCACGCTCTCCGGGTACACGCCCGACTCGCCTCGGAACGAGGGCCCCGACCTCGACCTGGTGGGCAAGCTGGCGGGGGAACTCGACGTTCCCGTGCTCGCCGAGGGGCGGATCCACCGGCCCCACCAGGTCACCGAGGCCCTGGCCCGCGGCGCCTTCGCCGTGGTCGTCGGAACCGCGATCACCCACCCCACCACGCTGACCCGCTGGTTCGTGGACGCCTCCCGAGCCTGACCGGGGTGCCGCACGCCACCCGGACAGCAGGAAAGGGGCGGGACGCGCGCTTCCTCCTCCGGCGCGGGCTACTCGTGCCCGGAGGTCCGCATCAGCGGCACTGCCGTCGGAGCCTACTTCCCGCACGGCCAGCACCGGGTTACAGTGTTCGCGGGAATTGAACGTAAGGGCCCCGGCCACGATGAACCCAATCTGGGTTCAAGCGGTCGGGGCCCTTCTGTTTGCCCTACTTAGGTGCCTTCACAGTGCCTACCAGCCCGGCCCATTCTGCCGGTGAGAACATGAGGTGTCCGGCCTCGCGATGCTGGGTGTCGCGCACAGCGGAACCGTCAGGGAGGTCCGCGACCTCGACACAGTTCTGAGGTTGCGAGTAGGTCGACTTGCGGAACAGGTCAGTGGGAATTGAACGGGTCATGTCAGGTGGTCATTTCTCGTAGTCGGGCAACTGTCTCCTCCGGCAGGAGTGCCGCGAGGCGTAGGTGGTCGAAGAGTTTGCGGTAGCGCGCGACCTGGTCGACTTCCTCCAGGTAGAGACCGTCAGTGTCGGTCTCCAAGTACACGATGGAGGGGTCGATGGTGTTCGGGAAGTCCATGATGACGAACGGTCCGCCACTGCCGGGGTGGAGCTTGTCGTGAGGAACGATCTGAATGGTGATGCGTGGATCTTCAGATGCGGCAACCAAGTGGGAGACTTGGGCGCGCAGGACTTCGGGATGGTCCCGCAGGCGCATGAGGGCGGTTTCGTCGAACACGAACCAGATGTCGTCTGGCGCATCCTCGAACATCACCCTTTGGCGTGCTATACGGGCGTCAACCACCCGCAGTACGTCTTTGGGGTCGCGCACGAGGGCAGTCCGGCTGATCAGTTCGGCGTATTCAGGTACTTGGAGCAGCCCAGGCACCACCGCCAACTCCCAGTTGTAGATGACTGAGGCCTCGGCCTCGAAGCCGACGAATCTCGGAGCGATGACGTCACGGTAGCGGGTCCACCAGCCACGGTCCCGGGATTGACGGCAGAGGTTGAGCACGGCTTCGCGAACCTCTAGATCCTCGACCTTGTAAGTGTCGAGAAGAGTGCGGATCTCAGCGACCTGGGGCCTCTGCCGCTGTCCGCTTTCAATGTTGCCGATCTTGCCGCGTGACCACTCGGTCGCGTCAACGACGTCGTCGAGGGTCATCCGAGCGTCGTGTCGCAATCGACGCAGCTCCTCAGAGAGCCGACGTCGGCGCACGGTCGGGCTGTATCGCTCGCTCAACTGCTGCTCCTGGTCTGCCGGGTGCCACTTGATCGTATGACCGGCGGTAGGAAGTCGGACAAACGTGTATTCCATTCTCTGGATTCCTGGAAAAGCTTGAAAACGTGGAATACATGCTTCAGGATAGTGCCCACGTTCAGTTCCCAGCCGGACCTCCCATCCGGCATCCGAGCACCAGGAGCCGCGCTATGCCGCGATACCTGAACCTGTCCGAGCTGGCCTACGTGCGCCACCGAGCCGCTGACCTGCTGAGCCGCCGTCGCCCCCGTAACGCGGGGCGGGTGCGCACCTACGCCGCTGCTCCCCGAACCCTGGCCGAGGCGCGGTCGCCGCGCTCGCCCCGGCCGCCGCAGGTCCCGGGACCCCGGCGCCCCTTGGAAACCGCACCCC
>NZ_BAAGZJ010000166.1:0-3191 GCF_054778635.1 Nocardiopsis nanhaiensis | reverse complement strand
GGCTCTTCCCAGATGAAGGTGTAGGTCGGCCGGGCGCGTCGGTCCGCAGATAGACGTCGAGGTCTCCCGACGATGGAGGTTCCTACGCCATCCATCCGAAAGACCTCGACGTGCCCGACGCTACCCCGCCGGCCGGCTTCGGCCGCCCTGACCTAACCGCCTTCGCGGCTCATCCCAATCGGCTCTGATCGGGTCTGCTGACCCTCTCGACGAGAACGCAGCGACATCACAGCCACCCAACCCCGACCGTCCGGGAAGCCGGGGCACGTCACATGGGCTGTGCTGCGGGCGTGTCGAGTGGGTAGTCCAGGGGCGACGCAGGAGCGTCGACGCGACGTGCTGAGAGGTGGTTCCAACCGAGCGCTAGGACACAAGCTACAGGCATGGCGATAGGTCAGGAACGGCGTCGCTCCCTGCGCAGGAGGGAGCGCAGAGTCTCGGCGTTTGCGTAGCCGACCCGTAGCGCGATCTCGGCGGAGGTGAGGTCCGTGGTTGCTGAGAGGTGTCGAGCTCGTTCGGTGCGAAGCCGTTGGACGAAGCCGAGCGGAGTGAGGTTGAGCGCCGCACGGACTCGTCGTTCGAGGGTGCGCCGGCTGGTGCCGAGCGACTGCGCGACGAAGGCGACGTTGAACGGTTCGTCCAGGCGGGCGCGCACGAAGCGTTCGAACTCGACGACGATCGGGTCCTCGTGCCGGAGATGTTCGTAGGCGACGAAAGCCGCCTGCGACGGGCGCTCGTCGATGATGAGGAGCTTGGCGACATGTTGGGCCAGGTCGGGGCTGATCGATCGCACGAGTGAGAGCGCGAGGTCGATGTGGGCGAAGGCGGCGCCGGCGGTGACGAGGTTCCCGTCGACCACGACCATGGTGTCGAGATCGAGGGCGACGGTCGGATAGCGCTTCCGGAACTCCGGCCCCAGGAACCAGCTGGTCGTCGCCCGCCGATGATGCATCCGTCCTGTCTCGGCGACGGCGAACACGCCGGTGCACGCCGCGGCGATCCGGGTGGTCGCGTCCTCGAGGCGCCCGAGTGAGGCGATGACCGAACGAGCATCTCGACTCTGGAGGGCGTCGTGGGTCGCGGCGGCCGTGAGTGTTCCAAGCGCAGGGACGACGACCACGTCGAACTCTCCGGACTCCGGCAGCGGGTGGTCCACCGACAGGGTCATCGATGCCGTCGTGGTCACTCGCCGTTTCGGTCCGAGGATGGCGAGTTCGATCGGGTCGATCCGCGGGTCGACATCGCCGCGGGCTCCGTCGGCCACCCGCACGATGTCGATGATCGACGCGATAGCCGAACCGAAGCAGCCGTCGATCGCGATCAGTCCGATACGCATGACGTAAACAATAGCAATACTGCCGTATACGCCACTCCCCACCGGCCCTCGCTCGTCATACGCTGAACTCGTCCCACGAAGAACCCCGACGTCAAGGAGAGTCCCTCATGTCCACACCCGCATCACTTCCGTATGCCTTCGTCGCCAAGATCGTCGCGGCCGATGGACAGCACGACGCGGTCGCCGATCTGCTCGCCGGCGCTGTCGCACTCGCCAACGAAGAAGTAGGAACGATTGTCTGGTTCGCGGTCAGGACCCACGCCGACACCTTCTGGATCTTCGATGCATTCCCCGACGAAGCCGCTCGCGACGCCCACGCCAACGGCGCCATCGTCGCAGCCCTGATGGCCAACCAGCACCTCCTCGGCGCAGCACCCGAGATCCTGGCGGCCGACGTCCTCGCGTCCAAGCTCCCGTAGTCCGCCAACGCACGAGACGATCGCGCCCCGCCGAGTCGGTCCGCAGATAGACGTCGAGGTCTCCCGACGATGGAGGTTCCTACGCCATCCATCGGAAAGACCTCGACGTGCCCGACGCTACCCCGCCGCCCGGCTTCGGCCGCCCTGACCTGACCGCCTTCGCTCGACTCGACGGCCTCGGTCTGAGCGTGATCGGGCAACGACTTGAACCGGATCGTGCGGTCCTCGCGTGCCGCGTGGTGGAACCAGATCAGTGGTGCCGACGGTGCGGCAGCGAAGGCGCCGCTCGTGACACCGTGATCCGGCGGTTGGCCCACGAGCCGCTGGGCTGGCGACCGACCGTGCTGGAAGTTGTAGTGCGCCGCTACCGCTGTGCAGACTGCGGACACGTGTGGCGCCAAGACACCAGCGCCGCGGCGGAGCCACGCGCGAAGCTCTCGCGCACCGGGCTGCGGTGGGCGCTGGAAGGGATCGTGGTCGCACACCTCACCGTCGCCCGTGTCGCCGAGGGACTCGGGGTCGCGTGGGACACCGCCAACAACGCGGTCCTGGCCGAAGGCAAGCGGCTGCTGATCAACGACCCCACGCGGTTCGAGGGCGTGAAGGTGATTGGCGTCGATGAGCACGTCTGGCGCCACACCAGGCGTGGCGACAAGTACGTCACCGTGATCATCGACCTCACCCCGGTCCGCGATGGCGCCGGCCCAGCAAGGCTGCTGGACATGGTCGAGGGCCGGTCGAAGGCGGCGTTCAAGACCTGGCTCGCCGACCGCGACGACGCCTTCCGTGACGCGGTCGAGGTGGTCGCGATGGACGGCTTCACCGGGTTCAAGACCGCCGCTGCGGAGGAGATCCCGGACGCGGTCACGGTGATGGATCCCTTCCACGTCGTGCGCCTGGCCGGTGACGCCCTCGACAGGTGCCGGCGCCGGGTCCAACTCGCGATCCACGGGCACCGTGGGTTCAGGGACGATCCGCTCTACAAGTCGCGGCGCACGCTGCACACCGGCTCGGACCTGCTCACCGACAAGCAGAGCGACAGGCTACGCGCGCTGTTCGTTGATGACGCTCACGTCGAGGTCGAGGCGACCTGGGGTGTCTACCAGCGGATGATCGCCGCCTATCGCCACGAGGACCGGCAACGTGGCCGCGAGCTCATGGAGAAGCTGATCACCGACCTCAGCGCCGGCGTCCCCAAGGTGCTCACCGAGCTCACCACCCTGGGCCGGACCCTGAAGAAGCGAGCCGCCGACGTGCTCGCCTACTTCGAACGACCCGGCACCAGCAACGGGCCGACCGAGGCACTCAACGGACGGCTCGAACACCTGCGCGGCTCCGCACTCGGGTTCCGCAACCTGACCAACTACATCGCCCGAAGCCTGCTCGAGACCGGCGGCTTCGGACCCCAACTCCTACACCCCCGATTGGGATGAGCC
>NZ_BAAGZJ010000165.1:0-3252 GCF_054778635.1 Nocardiopsis nanhaiensis | reverse complement strand
GACGTCCCCTTGGTGGACGTGGTCCTGGACACGGCCGACCACACGCTGGAGGAGGTCGACACGACCGCCTCCGCGCTCCTGGACGGTTCCACCCCGGACCTGCGCCTGTGGCTGCGCGGCCCCTGGGACGAACTCCACGACGGCCGCCGTTCACCGCTGGACGAGGACCTGCTCGACCCGCGCCTGATCCAGGAGACCTTCCGAGGCGACCCCCGGGTGCGCTTCACCGGTACCGAGCCGCCTCTGGACCCGCGGGTGCCCTTCCGCCTGACCGTCGCCGCCGGCTCCCCCCTGGCCAAGGACGCCGTACGCGACCTGGTGAAGGAGATCGACCGCGAAGGCGCCGGTCTGCTGTGCGCGCCCCTGCCCGGCGCCACCCGGGCCGGAGACGGGGTCCTGCGGCTGGAGCGCACCGCCGCCTACGCCCGCGCCCGCCACCTCGCAGCTGAGGCCGCTGACGGCGGGCTCGACCGGGTCGTGGAGGAGACCCAGGGTACCCACTGGATCCCGGGGGAGCGGTTCGTGGCCGCCGAAAAGACCGAGTCCGGGACCAAGTCCGGAAGCAAGCCCGAAGTACTCGAGAGGCGCCTCGAACGGGCCCTGGTCGAGGCCGACCGCCTCCGCGCCCGCGCGGAGCGGGCCGAGCGCAAGCTGCGCTGGTTCACCCCGGGCCTGACTCGCAGGGTGCTGCGTAAACTGGTCCGCTGAACCGGGCCCGCCGGGTCGGTACCGCCGACCCGGCGGCCCCGAGCCGTCGCACCCCTGTCGGACGGTATCCCTGGTGTGTCGGGTGCGCAGGGCCTCCTCCCCGGCCGACACGCCCATCACCAGGCATCACTGGGTGTAACCGGATTGGCTACGCTGTGTTTCTAGAGTGGCCCGCCCCCACGGGCGCCCATCCCGCTCAGCCAACACACCCGAGGTCGCCCGATGATCACCTCCGTCGTTCGCCAGGCCCTGCGCACCCGCGGTGACGAACCCGCACTCCTGTGCCACACCGGAGACCACCGAGCCTCGCTCAGGGAACTCTCCAGACTGCGCCTGCGCCCCGACGACCACCTGATCGACCTGGACACGCACCGCCTGGGCGACCCCGTGGAAGTGGCGGGGGTGGGCGGTCCGGGCGAACCGGAGGCCGTGGGCCTGATCGCCGTGGTCGCGGCCAGCTACACCGACCTGCGCCGCTCCCTGACCACCGCCACCCACCTTCCGCCCACCGTCCACCTGGTCGTGGCGGTCGCCGACACCCCCGGCCACCAAGGGCCGCTCATCCCGGCCCCGCCCGGTATCGACGAGTGGCACGGCCTCCAAGAACTGAGGGTTCGGCGGGTCGGCCAACGCGGTTGGCTCTGCGACCTGTACTTCCCCAACTCCATCGAGACCGCTACCGCACTCGACCACGTCCTCAGCGGCACCGCCGGCCGCAGGCGCGGCCCCCGGAACGTCCCGCTCGGCGCCGTCCACGGCTACGAAGGTGCCCTGTGGCGGTCCGGCGACGTCTCCTCCACCGGGGTCGACGCCACCGGACCCATCCCGAAGCGCCGGGTCACCCCCATCGCCGACCTGGTGGCCCGGGTCGACGACAGCACCGGACTGCCGGAGTGGCAGGACCCGGGCGTCCCCCACGTGGACGTCGCCACCACCGAATCCCGCTCCTGGGCGGCGCTGGCCGTGCCCGGCGCCCGCGCCGCACGCGTCACCGAACCCGACCCCGTCACCACCATCGCGCCCATCGACGAGCGCGCCGTCAACCCCGCCGGCTTCACCAAGAAGGCCGGCGGCCCCATGGGGGACCTCACCGTCCGCTTCGACCGAGCGGTTGTGTGCGAGGGAAAGCGGATCCTGTTCACCGTCCCCTCGGACGGCACCATCACCGACCTCGACATCGGCTACGTCCGCTACCTGCGCGGCGTCCGGGTGGACTGGTCCGGGCACGGCGGCCCCACGGCCGCCGTCCGGTCGGTGGCCCACCTCGCCGCCGGAGGGGTTCCCTTGGTCAGCGGCCCCGTTCCCAGCTGGGCTGCGGGACTCGGGCAACCCCTGCGTGACCTGCTCACCTCGGTGTCCGAGGCCGATCTGCGCGAACCCCTGACCCGCGAGGAGCACAGCGTCCGCCTCCGCCGGGCTGCCCTGCGCACGCACGGACAGGCCGCCCGCTGGCGGGCCCTGGCCGCGCGCGCCGGTGTGCCGGTCCCGCCCGAACCCCGGATGACGGTGATGATGTGCACCCGCCGCCCGGAGATGGTGGGCTTCGCCCTCGCCCAGATCGCCCGCCAGCGGGGCGCGCGGTTCGAGGTGGTCCTGGCCCTGCACGGGTTCCCCGCCGCTCTGCCGGAAGTGCGGTCGGCCATCGACGCCTTCGCGGCCACGGGCGTGCCGATCAGCGTGTACGAGGCGGAGGCGGACCGGGTGTTCGGATCGGTGCTCAACGAGGCGGCGGACCGTGCCTCCGGCACCGTGATCGCCAAGTGGGACGACGACGACTGGTACGGGCCGGACCACCTCGCCGACATGGCGCTCGCCCGCGCCTACTCGGGTGCGGACGTCGTGGGTATCAGCCAGGACCTCGTGTACCTGGAGGAGCTGGACCTGACGGTCTGGCGCAGCTACCGGTCCGAGAAGCCCTCACCGGACGTGGTCGGCAGCACCATCACCATCGACCGGTCGGTCTTGGAGGAGGTGGGCGGCTTCCGCCCGATCCCTCGGGCGATCGACAGCCAGCTGCTCTTCGCGGTGCGCCGCAACGGAGGCCGGATCTACCGCACCCACGGCCTGGGTTACCTGCTGCGCCGGGCCGGCCAGGGCCACACCTGGTCCGCGGACCTGGGCTACTTCCTACGCAGGAACTCCCACCAGTGGTCCGGCTGGCGGCCCAGTGCCCTGCTGGAAGGCGAACCCGCCCCCTTGGGAGCCCACACGAGCGTCGAGTACACGGGAGGACACCGGTGACCACCTCAGACAACGCTCCGCTGCGTGCCTCGGAGCGGACAGAACCGGGGCGCCCGGGGCCGGGATCGACAGAACCGCGACCTGCGGAACAGGGTTTGCCGGAACAGCGATCAGCGGGCCAGGAAGCGTCGGGCCGGGGATTTCCGGTGAGGCCCTCGACGGCCCAGCCGCGGATCTGGCGGAATGATTATTCGTTGTTGGAGCCTGCGGTGTTGGGGGAGTGGGTTCCGGAGCTGTCGGTGAGTGTGGTGGTTCCGGCGCATGGGCATCCGGAGAAGCTGGCGCTGGTGTTGGCGTCGTTGG
>NZ_BAAGZJ010000164.1:0-3342 GCF_054778635.1 Nocardiopsis nanhaiensis | reverse complement strand
CCGAAGGACCGGCCCGAGCCGCGCCGCAAGGGCCGGCCGCACGCCGCCCCGTGGGCGATCGGCGCGGAAGGTGAGCGGCCGGCCAAGGGCCGGGGCGACTACCCGGACCTGTCCGACTACGCCGCCCGCTACGCGGCCGCCACGGGCAGGCCTGCCGCGGCCAAGAACGTCTCGGCCGCCCCGTGGCTGCCTCCGGCCTCCGCCGACCCGGAAGGGCAGGGCGCCGAGGAGAAGGCAGGACCAGAGGAGACGACCGGCCCCGAGGGCAGGGCCGCCGCGGCTGAACAGGAGTCCCGGGCCGACAGTGCGCCCGGCGAGGTCGGCGGTGCCGATCACATCGGCCGTTCCGAGGCGGGCCCGCAGACCTCGCACGCCGCCCGTTCGGCGCCGCAGGCCAAGCCGCCGCTGGAGCTGGACCACGGCACCGGCGAGCAGGCGGCCATGCCGGTGGAGCCCGGGGAGGAAGACACCGGTGAGCGCGGCCCGGAGTGGACCGAGCACATGTCCGTGCTCGACCAGCACCTGATCAAGGCCGACACCCCGGCCCCGCCGCGCCCCAAGTTCGCCGACGCCGTGCCCTCCAAGGAGCGGGACAGCGAGAACCGGGATCCGTCCGAGTGGTTCGACGACGGCAAGCGCCACCACCCGGACCAGCCCAGGGTCGGTGACCGCGACAACCCTGTCATCGCGGTCAGCGAGATCCGCGAGGAGCGCCGCGCCGCCGCGCAGGCCCGCGAGCAGGAGGCCCGCGAGCAGGAGGCCCGCGAGCAGGAGGCCCGGGAACGGGCGGCAGAGGAGGAGGCCGCGGCGGCTGAGCGGCGTGCCGCGGATGAGGCTGCCGAAGCGGCCAACGACCCCAAACCGTCCACCCAGCTGGACCACGGAACCGGCGAGCTCGTGAGCTTCGTCGAGGTCCGCAAGGAGCCGAAGGCCGAGCCCGAACCCGAGCGCAAACCCGAAGCCAGGCCCGAAGCCAGGCCCGAAGCCAAAACCGAGCCCGAACCGGCCCGCCGTCCCACAGAGTCGGAGCTGGCCGAAGCCGAGGAGGCGGCCCTGCGCTCCCGGCGCCGGGAGCCCGCCCCTGCCTCGGAGGCACCGAGCGAGCCGGGTACCGAGGGCGCGGTCGGGCACGACCCCCATGACGGGGTCTTCCACCGGGTCGCGCAGAACGCCCGGCGAATCGGCCAGCTCTTCGGACAGACCGCACCGGGTGAGGAACCGGACCCGCCCAAGCGCTCCGAGCCCGAAACCGGCGCGGCGGCCGGGCACGGCGCCCCGTCGGCTTCCGAACCCGCGGCCGACACCGGACATACCGGGTACGCCCAGGCCCGTGAAGAGTCCGCACAGGAGGAGCCCGCCAAGCCGGACCTGGAGCTGGATCACGGCACGGGCGAGCAGGACCGCCTGGGCGACACCCCCAGCGGGGTCCCCGCGCAGCGTCCCGAACCCCCGCCGGCCAAGACCGCCGAACCCGCTGCGGAGTCCGGCGGTACCCGCGGCTGGCGCCGCCTGGCCAAGGTCGTGACCGGGGGAGCGGCCCCGGTCCGCTCCGACCTGCCCGCCAGCGACATCGAACGGTTGCGCTCCCCGCTCGCCGAACCGCGCTCCCTGGTCGTCCTCGGCTGCACGGGCGGCGCCGGGCAGACGGTGACCGCCCTGATGATCGGGCACACCCTCGCCGCGCACCGTGACGACCGGGTGGTGGCCGTCGACGTCAACCCCGGGCCGAACGGGCTGTCCCGCCGGATCGGCGCCCAGGCCCCGGAAACCCTCACGGCCCTGCTGGCCAACGCGGACTCCGTGGACGAGTACGAGCGGATGCGCGCCTACGCGGGCCGCGCCGGTACCGGTCTGGAGGTCGTACAGACACTCGACGACCCCTACGTGCAGACCTTGGACGACCGCGACTACGGGCAGCTCTCGAACCTGCTCGGCGGGTTCTACGGGGTCACCCTGCTGGACCCGGCCGCCACCGGTGTGGCCCGGGCGCTACCGGTCGCTGACGGGCTGATCCTGGTCGCTCCGGCCAGCGCGGACGCCGAGCGCGCGGTCTCGATGACCTTCGAGTGGCTCGACGGCAACGGTTACAGCAACCTCAGGGCCAACTCGGTCCTGGTCGTCAACGGTGTGAGCAAGCGCAGCCTGCCGGACGTGGACGCCGCCGAACGCGTGGCCCGCGGCCGCTGCCGTGCGATCGTGCGGATTCCGTGGGACGACCACCTGGGGTCCTCGTACACCAAGATCGACGTCGGTGCCCTGCGCTCGGCCACCAAGCGCGCCCACGGTGCCCTGGGCGGGGTCCTCGTGAATTCGGTGGCCCCGGCCTCGACCTCCTGATGTTGCCTTCGGAAGGTTGGCACCTGTGAATCGGTGCCTAGAGGCGATAGCGGAAGTGGGGTGGGCGGATCTGTAGGGGCGTCACCGGTGGGCGGGGTTTGCTGCTGGTGCGGGTGGTTTCCCCGTTTCCTGCCGCTTGATGGTGGCCGTCTCCGCTGCGCGCGTCAAGGTCGTCGCCATCGAGCGCTTCGCGCGTCAGTGGCGCTCCACCTTGACCCGCTTCGCTGCGACGGCGGGTCGGCGGCTATCAGGAAACGGGGGACGTGTGGTCGGGGAGGCGATGGCCCCTTCGGGGCCCGGAGGGCCCCTACGGCACAAGCACGGCCTGGCGGCCGTCAGCTGCCACTCCGCCGGAGCGGTGACGCCTGGCGGTGTCGCGGCCGGTCATGGTGTGTGGCGGACCACGGCGGCCTTCGGCCGGTGCCTGCCCCTGCGCCGGAGCGTTGACGGCTACGGGTGTCGCGGCCGGTCAATGCGCGAGGCGAAAAAGAACCCAGAAACCTGGAATTCCAGGTGGGCATAAACACCACACCAGGTGGCCTGAATTGGGGGCTAGAAGAAAGCCAGGGGGCACCCCTGGAGAAAGTCATGAATTCAGTTCGGGCCAGCGGAAGTCTTCCATTCTCCGGCCTTTTCTCTTACAATGGAAGAATGGTGATCTCTCCTGAAGCACCCACCACCACCGGGCACACCCCGGTGGATACCGCGGTGGCCGCTGCCCGGGACGAGACCACCGCCTTCTTTAACCGGGACGTGCCCCTGGGGCGGCGGGTGAGGTGCTGGACCAGGCCACCCGGGTGTGGGAACACCTCGACCAGATCAAAGTCAGTATGGCCGCCCGGCTGGCGCAGCTGGAGGCCACCGGGCAGTTGTTGGAGCAGGGCGGGCAGAAGAGCCTGGAGGCGTGGCTGCGCCACGCCTTCGGCATTCCTGCCGCCCAGGCCAACGACCTGGCCCTGATCGGGCGCGCCGAATTCCGCCAGGACATGGCCCCCACCCTTCAGG
>NZ_BAAGZJ010000163.1:0-3992 GCF_054778635.1 Nocardiopsis nanhaiensis | reverse complement strand
CGTCCGCGCCAGGCTCGTCAGAGCCGGAGGCCGGGCGGCGGGTGCCGGCGGGCGGCGCGGCCGTGGCCGGCACTGGGGGATCCCCGGCCGGCCCGGTGCCGGTGCCGTTCATCCCGGGACCGTCCCCGCACGGGTAGGCGGTGCCTGGGGCGGCGCCGTCGGCGTCCGACACGTGCCCGGTGCCGTCGGCCCCGGCCTGCACGGGGGCGGGCCCTGCCAGACCGTGCCCAGGGTGCGTTGCGCCCGAGGGCTCGGACTCGGCGCGGTCGGGCTCGCTGTCGGCCTGCGGACTCGGCACCTCGTCGGCGGTGCCTTGTTCGGTGGTGGCGGTCGGTGCCGCCTGCCAGTGGTCGGGCAGACGGCACCGCCCCTGGCGCCCGCCGCGGGTGCGCACCGCCGCCCCGTCCTGTTCCAGGGCGGGCAGGTACTTGCCGACAGTGGACTTGGCCACCCCCGCCTCCTCGGCCAGCTCGGTCACGGTGAGCGGTGTGGTGGCCTGGGCCAGCGCGGCCACGATGAGCTCGCGCGCGGGCATGGTGTTCGCACTCATGTCAGGTGGTCCTTTCCTGGCACGCCAAACGAGGCGTGCAGTGGTGTGGGTGGTCGGGGCCGCCCCGCCCTGTCTGCGGGCGGCCCCGGTGGAGCGGTGGTTAGCGGGTGCGGGCCAGGTAGGCGTTGACTCGCGTGCGGATCTCGTAGGCCTGCATGTTGGCGACGAACTGCTGGGGCACCTTCTTCGGCCAGCCGGTCACGTGGCGGCCCCGGTCGCCGATCGTGATCAGCGAGAACCTGGTGATCTGGGTCAGCGGGTGCTTGAGGGTCACGGTCAGGTGCGGGTGGGCGCGGTCGATGTAGGTCTCCCTCACTTCCAGTACCGAGAGGCCGCCCGGGGTGAGGTAGCGGCGGTGGTAGAGGGGGGCGGTGTTCATGTCGAAACCCAGCTCTTGGAGGCGCTGGCGCATCCGGATAACCGCGTAGGGGGTGACTTCACGGTCGGCGATGCGCTCGGTCATGCAGTCGTAGGCGGTGCAGTCGACTGCCGCAGCGAACGCCTCCCAGGAGCCGTACTGGTCTTTGGGAAGGTCCGGGTCTGTGACCAGGTCCCCGTGCCCGAACACAGGCATGGCCAGCTCGTCACCGGGGTCGAGGGTGCGGGTATGGGTGGCGCGGAACTCGCGCCGGCGGAAGTCAGCGATGATCATCCCGCCCGGCCCGATGCGGGCCAGGGTGCGCACCATGCGGGGGGTGACCTCGGCGTGGTCGAAGTAGTCGGCTATCGACTCGCGCGGGCTGGGTGCGTGTGTGGTCACAGTGGGTTCCTTCCTGCAGGCGCGCCGAACACAGCGTTTGGCGTGCGGTGGTGTGGGTGGTCGGGGGCCGCCCCGCCCGGTGCGGGGCGGCCCGTTCTGGTGTGCGCTAGTCGCGCAGGTCCAGGTGGTGGCGGATACGTGCGGGTGCTTCGCGCACACAGGCCGGGGTGCCGCTGGAGGTGGTGGCCCGCTCGGGCCAACAGGTCACGTAGTGGCCGCGGTCGTACATCGCCAGGCGGATCATGAGGCTGTCCCGGTGGCGCTGGATGTAGGTCATGGTGAAGGTGATTCGGGTGTCTTCGGCCCAGGTGAAGTGGTCGTCCAGGTGGCGGGCGCCGTCCTCGGTGAGGCTCACCTCGGGTCGGTAGTCCAGGTACAGGCCGTACCGGTCCATGTCCTCGCGCAGGGCCCGGGCCAGTTGGCTCGGTGCCTGGAAGAACAAGCGGTGGTGGTCACGGGCTGCAGCCCGGGTGGCGGTTCGGGCGATGCGTTCCCAGTCGCCAGCGTGCTCGTGCAGGTCCTGACGCAGGTCCCCGTGCCCGTAGGCGATCACCAGGCCACGGAAATGCATGTCCACCTCGTGGGCTCGCCTCACCCTGTAGGGGGCCATCGCCCCGTGGGCAGTGATCAGGGTTCCGGGGCCGCCCCGGTCCAGTTCCAGGAGCATGGGCACGGTGATGGTGTGCTGGGGCCACCAGGTCGTGTTCGTCACAACCGGTTCCTTTCATGGCATGCCGAACACAGCGCTCGGCGCGAAGGGTGTGGGTGGTGGGGCCGCCCCGCCCGGTGCGGGGCGGCCCTGGAAAGCGCGGCCTGCTTAGCCCTGGTACAGGGCCAGGTGGGTAATGACCGCAGTCGCGATCGTGGCCTCGATCTTCTCGGGGCGCGTGTGCAGGTAGTCGAACTGCATGGTGTGTTCGCTCAGCGGCCCGTTCACCCCGTATGCCTGGAAGCGGACCGGTTCGGCATAACCGAGCGGGACCGTGACCTTGACGGATGCCTGACCGTCGGGACGGGCATAGGTATCGGTGATGGCCGGCAGACCTGGGCCGTGGGGAGAAGCGTGGACGCTGAAGGCCGGGTACACGCCCTGCTTGTCGAGCCGCCGGCGGATGGGTGTGAGCATCGGTGTCAAAGCCCGCACGAAGGGCCATTCGCACAGCCAGTCGTTGGCGATATCGGTCAGGTCGTCGGCCAGCTCCCTGTCACGGGGGAGCCTGCCGTCTTCCATGCAGGCTTCGGTCAGGCCGTTTAGGGCATCCTGGGCGGCGATGATCATCCGGTGCTCGCCCAGGCGTCCGGTCGGCGGGTAAACCTGGACCTGGCCGCTGGCCTCGATCCAGACCAGCAGGCTGCCCGCTTCCGCCTGGCGCAGGAAGGAAACCTGCTCAGTGGTGACCTCGATCGGTCGGTGGTGAGGCATACTCGTGCTCACAGCACACTCCTTCTGGGGTGTTGTGTTGGGCCCGCGCCCAGCCGTCTTTGGCATCCACACCTGATGTCGGTGGGCGCGGGTGATTTGGTGGGGTCGGCCCGGAGGTTGCCGCCTCGGGGCCGACCCGCTCAGGGTCGGGTTAGGACCGTGCTCGGTAGGAAGGCGACCGGGTCGGCGGGCCTGCGCCCGCCCCGGTGGCTGC
Source organism: Nocardiopsis nanhaiensis (assembly GCF_054778635.1). Taxonomy (NCBI): domain Bacteria; kingdom Bacillati; phylum Actinomycetota; class Actinomycetes; order Streptosporangiales; family Nocardiopsidaceae; genus Nocardiopsis; species Nocardiopsis nanhaiensis. The sequence continues at coordinate 1,045 of NZ_BAAGZJ010000163.1, read as the reverse complement.
CGGGGTCGTTGCCGGACACGGGGCACAGGGTGCTGCCGTCCAGGTGGCTGAAGTCCGGGGTGTCGTACCTCCTTGCGCTGTCGGTAGGGGGCAGGTTGCGTACCTGCTCCAGGCATTCGGGGCACAACAGGGTCGCTCCGCACAGGTGCGGCCTGGCCGTCTCACTCATCGAGTCCTCCATTCGTTGCAAGCGGATGCGGTGGTCAGTTGGCCGGAACCGTCCGGTGTGCGTGCAGCCGGAACAGGGTGTCCCCGAGCTGTGCGCGGTACCGGGTGGCCCGGGTGTGCTCCTGCGCCGCGGTGTGAGCGGCCGAGCTCGACCCCTGCGTGCGGTACAGGTGTGCTGCCTTTCCGCGTGCGGCCAACTCTTGGGCGATCGCCGCCTCGTAGTCAGCGGCCACCTTCCGTTTCCGGTCGGCGCGTGCCCGGTTGGCGAGCAGGGCCGCCGTGGGCGGAACCGGTCGGGCGAAAACTCGCCTGCCGATTATTTGGACAGCGCGCAGTGTGCGCATTTTTCAACCCCCTAGAATGGCGAGGTTTTCTCGTTTGCGGTCCGAGGTTCACTTGGTTGACTAGTGTTTGTCAACCGTGGCGCGAAACCTTTTTCCGCCCGCCCTGAAACGGCATCGTTTTCGAGGCGGAACCCAAGGTGATCTTGGGTGACACGGATTTGTCAAGCCGCGTCTCGGGAAATTTTTCGCGCCGCCCCGAATCCGTGTTTCCGTTTCGGGAACAACCCCATAGCAACTTGGCCGGTGCGGGGTTGTCAACTCGTGTCGCCGGTTTCTCGAGAACTTTTTCGGCGCGCGTTCGCCAGAAAAAGAATCGCGCACGCGCACCCACGCGCGCGTGGGGCCGGCGCCGGAGCATGGGCGGCGCCGGACTGGGTGATCATGATGTGCATGCGAAACGCCGTTGTGGGTGATCACCACAACCCAAGACAATGGCTTGAGTTTTATTTATAAGGTGATTTTTTGGTTTTGAGGGGGGAAGAGAAAGGGGGAAGGGGAGGGAGGGGAGAGAAAGAAGGGGGCGGGGGGGGCCG
>NZ_BAAGZJ010000162.1:0-4066 GCF_054778635.1 Nocardiopsis nanhaiensis | reverse complement strand
TAGCCGCCCACCCGCCGTCGCAGCGAAGCGGGTCAAGGTGGAGCGCCACTGACGCGCGAAGCGCTCGATGGCGACGACCTTGAGGCGCGCAGCGGAGACGGCCACCATCAAGCGGCAGGAAACGGGGGAGAACCACCCGCACCCAACAACAAACCCCGGCCCACCGGTGCCAGCAAACCCCCACCCACCGTGGCCGGGAAACCCTCGCCCACCAGGGCCGGGATTCGGGCACACGGACGCGAGCGGGGACGAAAGCTCCCCCGGTTATCGAGCATGCGCGCCAGAACGGGCCCGCGACAACCCGAGGGCCGACCGGCTGTGGATAACGGGGCCTGCCCGACAGCGGAACACCCGACCGGCTGACCAGACCTGCTGGGCCGCCCCGAGCGCCCTCCACCCACGCATACACCTGGGCCGCCCCGGGTTTCGTAGGGCCTCCACCAGACCCCGAAAGGACGCCCTTGCGGGGTCGGGCGATTCACCCCGACCGAAACAACGAGTTGATCGGGTTCGCCACTGTGCGAGTCGGTGGCGGTCTAGCGTTCTTGATATGGACGATCAGGACCCCCCGAAGATACCCGTGGACGGACCGGCGCTCCGCTACATGGCGGTCGCGGACCACATCGCCGGGTTGGTGGACTCCGGCAGGCTTCGGGCGGGGGCGAAGCTCACGCCGGAACGCGAGCTTGCCCAGGAGTACGGCGTCTCGTACATGACCGTGCGGCGGGCGATGAAGGAACTCCGCGAGCGGGGCGTGATCATCACGGTGCACGGCCGCGGAACCTTCGTCGCCGAACACCGGGCCTAATCCGTCCCTGCCCCCGCCCCCGTCCCCTCGGTCGCGGCTGACCCGGCCTTCCCCGCCGCCCCGACCACGTCGGCGGCCACCTCCAGCACGTGGCGGTAGGACCTCCCGGTCGCCCGGGACATGGCGATCTCGCAGGTCCGGTTACACGAGACGTGCTCGGCGGCGCCGATGCTCCGCACCTGGCTGGCTTCGGCCGCGGTGGCGGACTCGGTCAGCTCGGGGTGCAGCATCCCGCGGTCGCCGGCGAAACCGCAGCAGCCCCAGTCGTCGGGAACGTGCACCTCCTTGGCGACCGCCTCCGCGAGGGCCCGCAGGTCGGGAACGATGCCGGACTTGTGCGAGGAACAGGTGGGGTGCACCGTCAGCGACGGCACCCGGTTACCGGGGTCGATGCGCAACTCGCGCAGTACGTGTTCGGCCGCGAAGCTCACGGCGTCGACGACACCGACGGCCCTCGGGTCCCCGGCCTCCCGGGCTCGGGCCATGATCCCGGCCACGCCCTCGGTGCAGGACGTGGCGTCCACCACCACGGGGATTTCCGCCCCGGACGAGCCGCCGGGCCGCGCAGCTTCGACCCGGTTCCGGACGGCGTCGACGGCTTGGAGCACGCGTTCGGCCATCACCTCGTGCCCGGCGGAGAACCCCTTGGAGGACCACGGGGTGCCGCAGCAGAGCCCGTCGACGCCTTCGGGGACCGCCAGGCCCACCCCTGCGGCACGGCAGAGCGCGGCGAAGGCGGCCTGCACGCCGCGGGAGCCCTCTGCCGGGGCGAACATGGCCCCTTGGCAGCTGGGCAGGAAGATCCCGGACACGGTGCCGGCGGCCCCGTCTTCGACGCCGGTCCCTCCGTCCGTGCGGCTGCGTCGGCTGCCGCCGGCGGGCAGGTCGGGCGACCACTGCGGCACCGTGTCGGCGCCCAGGGCCGCGCGGGCCACTCTGTTGGGCCCCGCGACGGCGGAGTTCGGCATCCGGGCGGCCATGGTGAGGCCGCGGCCGAGCGCCGTGGTCGCCGTCTTCCAGTGCCGTGCGGCGGAGCGCCAGGCGCCCTGCTCCATCCGGCCCCGGCTCTCCCCGCGGAGGCGTTTGACCAGCGCACCGGTGTCGATGTCCACCGGGCAGGCCGTGGCGCACATGCCGTCGGCCGCGCAGGTGTCGATGCTGTCGTAGGCCTGTTGGGCGTCGAGTTCGGCGACCAGGGCGTGGTCGCCTTCGGCGGCGGCCCGCTGCCGTGCCCGGCGCGCCACGATGCGCTGGCGCGGGGTGAGGGTGAGGTCGCGGCTGGGGCAGACGGGCTCGCAGTACCCGCACTCCACGCACCGGTCGACCTCTTCGTCCACCCGGTCGGCGGGCTTGAGGTCGCGCAGGTGCGCGCGGGCGTCGTCGGTGAGGACGACGCCGGGGTTGAGAATCCCCGCCGGGTCGAAGGCGACCTTGATCTCCCGCATGACGGCGACCAGCTCGGGTGAGTACTGGCGGTCCAGGAAGGGTGCCATGGCCCGGCCGGTCCCGTGTTCGGCCTTGAGGTTGCCGCCCTGTCCGAGGATCAGGTCGACCAGGTCCTCGGTGAACACCTCCAGCCGCGAGACCGCTTCGGGGTCTTCGGTGTCCTCGGTGATCATGAAGTGCAGGTTGCCGTCCTTGGCGTGGCCGAAGATCACCGGGTCGGCGTACCCGTGGGAGGCCAGCAGGTCGGCGAGCTCGCGGCAGGTGTCGGCCAGCCGGTCGACGGGGACCACCACGTCCTCCAGCAGTGCGGTGGTGCCTTGGGGGCGGGCTCCGGCGACGGCGGCGTAGAGCCCCTTGCGCACGCCCCAGAGGGCGGCGCGGTCGGCCGGGTCGCGGGTGAGGTGTACCGGCTGGGTGGTCGGCAGCGCTTCCAGGACCGCGGCGGCCTCGGCCAACAGCTGGTCGAGTTCCTGCTCGCCGTCGGTGCGGTATTCGACCAGGATCGCGGCGTGCTGGTCGACGGTGAACCCGGTGACGGCCTCCGGCGCGTCCGGGCTGCGGCGGGCGACCCGGATCGAGGTGGCGTCCATGAGTTCCAGGGCTTTGGCGCCGGTGCCGACGAGGGCGGGCAGTGCTTCGGCGGCGCGCTCGACGGAGTCGAGGACCAGCAGTCCAGTGGCCGCGTGGCTCTGGACGGGCACGGTGCGGTAGACCGCTTCGGCCACGAAGCCCAGCGTGCCTTCGGAGCCGATCATCAGGCGGGTGAGCAGGTCGACCGGGTCGTCGGCCTCGCGGAAGGCGTTGAGCGAGTAGCCCATCGTGTTCTTCATCGAGAACCGTTCGCGGATCTCCGCCATGGCCTCGGGGTCGGCGCACACGCGTTCCCAGAGGCTTTCGAGCGTGGCGGCCAGCTCCGGCTCGTCGGCCCGCAGGCGGGTGAGCGCGTCGTCTGCGGCGGTGTCGACGACCGTGCCGGAGGGCAGCACCACCGTCATCGACTCCAGTGTGCGCGTGGTGTTGTACTCGATCCCGGCGGCCATGCCGGAGGAGTTGTTGGCGATCACCCCGCCCACCGTGCAGGCCACTTCACTGGCCGGGTCGGGGCCCAGCGCCCGGCCGTACCGCGCCAGCCGGGCGTTGACGGAGCGCAGGGTGGCGCCGGGCCGCACCCGCACGCGGGCGCCGCCGTCGAGGACCTCGATGCCGCGGAAGCCGCGCCGGGTGTCCAACAGGATCCCGGTGCCGCACGCCTGCCCGGACAGGCTCGTCCCGCCGGAGCGGAACGTGACCGGCGTACGGTGCTCGGTGGCGACGGCGAGTGCGGCGGCCACTGCGTCGGCGTCTTCGGCGACGGCGACGACCTGCGGCACCAGGAGGTAGTGCGACGCGTCGTGGGCCCGGGTGTGGCGGTCCAGGGCCCGGTCGAGCACTCGGTCCGCCCCGAGGGCGCGGGCGAGGCCGTCGATCATCGGCCGGACGGCCTCTTGCGTCACGGCCGTTTCGGTCAGGTCCACACGAATCCCTCCTGGGGGTCGACTCGGTGGTCGGCGGCCAACCGGGCGAGGGACAGGGCGCCGTCGAGGGGGTCGCCGACGGCCTCTTGGACCGCGACCCCGCCGTGCCGGGCGTCGAGCTCGTCGGTGAAACCGGCGGACAGCGCGCCGCCCGCCCGGGAGAGCCCTCCGGTGAGTACTACCCGTGGCGGGTGGTGGGCATCCAGGGCGGCGAGCGCGCTGCGGGCCGCCTCCCGCCCGGCCTCGGTCAGCAGTGCGTGGGCGGCGGCGTCGCCGGTCCCGGCCAGCTCGACGACGT
>NZ_BAAGZJ010000161.1:0-4086 GCF_054778635.1 Nocardiopsis nanhaiensis | reverse complement strand
GGAGGGGTGCCCGTCGCCGAACGGGCTCCGGCCGGTGAGCGCGAACACCAGGACGGCGCCCAGCGCGAACACGTCCGCGGGAGCACCGGCTCCGCCGCGGCCACCCTCTCCGCCCCTGCCTCCGGCGGCGGTCTCCGGGGCCATGTAGCCGGGGGTGCCGGCGACCGGTGCCCCCGTGTCCTCCCCGGCCGGCTGGGAGCCCCCGACGGCCCGGGCGATGCCGAAGTCGATCACCTGGGGGCCGCCGGGCGCCACCAGGACGTTGCCGGGCTTGAGGTCGCGGTGGACCGTCCGGGCGCCGTGCACCCCGACCAGCGCCTGCGCGACCCCGCGTGCGACGGCCACCGCGGCGGGTTCGGGCAGCGGCCCGGCCCGCTCGACCAGCTCCTGGAGGGAGGGGCCGGGGACGTACTCGGTGGCCATCCAAGGGACCTCGTCGGCGGGGTCCGAGGCGTACACGCGGGTGAGGTGCTCCCCGCGGACCCGGTCGGCCAGCGCCAGCTCCCGGGCGAAGCGTTCGCGGAACTCGGGGTCGTAGGCGTACTCGGCGCGGACCGTCTTGACGGCGGCGTGCCGCCCGGCGCCGTCCGTTCCGAGGTAGACGCGGCCCATGCCGCCGGAGCCGATCAGGGCGAGGATGCGGTAGGGGCCGACCTGCCGCGGGTCGTCCGAGGTGGTGGGGTGCACGTGCGCCTCAGCTCATCTCGTTGATCACGTCGAGGGTCTCGGGGTCGAGGATGACCAGGGTGTTGTCCCTGGCGAAGGTGGCGACGGCCTCGCCGTCGGGGTGGGTGGCCACCCGGTCGACGAGCAGGGTGTCCCCGGTGGTGAGCTCCTCCCCGGTGGCGACGTCCCAGGCGCGGCCGCCGGACGGCCCTCCGGTGGGGTTGAGGGCCGTTCCGGCGGAGTAGAGGGTCTGGCCGTCCGAGGAGAAGGCGAGCCGGTCGTGGCTGCGTTCCCACTCGATCTCGCCGACGACCTCGTCTTCCTCGTAGTCGTACAGCTCGATGTCGCCGTAGCTGACGTCCACGGCCATGAGGGGTTCGGTCGGGGAGAGGGCGGCCGAGTGCTGCTCGGTGCCGTACTCGGGGGTGTCGTCCCGTACCTCCTCCGCCATGGCGGCGACTTGGTCGAAGGTGTCGACTTCGTACAGCTCCACCTGGGGGTAGTGGTTCAGGTAGTCGAGCATCAGGTGCCCGCCGTCGGCGGAGAACTCGACGTGCGAGGGGGCTTCCCCCAGGTCGAGGGTGTGCCGGACGGTGTCCTCCCCGCGGTCCCACAGGTACAGCCGTTCGCCCTCCTCGAGGTAGACGGTGACGGCGACCGTGGAACCGTCGGGCGTGATGGCGGTGGTCCCGTAGTCGATGACGTCCTCGGGGTCCTCGTCGTCCACGGTGAAGGAGTCGATGCCCTCCAGGTCGGGGCCGAGGATCTCGAGGGAGTCGTTGTAGCCGACGGCCGTGACGCCGTCGTCGGCGGGGGCGACGGAGTGGGGCCTGGGCTCGATGCTGTGCTGCAGCTCGCCGCTCTCCCAGTCCCAGAGGGTCACCTGGTCGGCGTGCACGTACACGCCGGAGCCGTCCGGGGTGAACGTCACGTGGTTGATGAAGCCGTCGATCCCGGCGTCCGGGCCGCCCTCCGCGGCCGAATCGTCCTGGTCGCCGTCGGAGCCCCCGCCGTTGTCGGCCTCCCCTTCGGCTTCCTCTGTGGCGGCCTCGTCGTCGGACCACGGGGCGACCGCGGCCAGCCCGACCCCGGCGGCCAGGACGAGGGCGGCCGCCCCGGCGCCCGCCGCGATCAGGCCGGTGCGGCGCTTCTTCGGCGGAGCGTTCAGGAGCCCCGTGGTGGACTGGTCGGACCCGGAGCGGGCCGCGTGCACCGCCTGGTGCGCGGCGTTCTGGTGGGCGTTGATCGAGTGGTTGACCTGCGCCGGGAGCCAGCCGTGTTCGGCGGAGGGCAGGGGCCGGTCGGAGAGGGCCCGGACGATGTCGTCGGAGGTCGGCCGCTCGGCGGGGTCCTTGGCCAGGCAGCGGGCCAGGAGCGGCCGGATGCTCTCGGGAACGTCGTCCAGGGTCGGATCCGCGCTGACCACCCGCGGCAGGACCTCGGGGGCCCGGCCGCTGCCGAAGGGTGCCCGGCCGGTGGCCGCGTAGGTCACCACCCCGGCGAGGGAGAAGACGTCGCTGGCCCGGCTGGTCTCGTGCCCCATGATCTGTTCGGGCGAGGTGTAGGAGGGCGTGCCGAAACCCTGGCCGGTCTTGGTGAGGACGGTGCCCTCGACGGCGCGGGCGATGCCGAAGTCGATCACCTGCGGGCCGCGCGGCGACAGCAGCACGTTGTCCGGCTTGAGGTCGCGGTGCATGAGCCCGGCGCCGTGGATCGCTTGGAGGGCGCGGGCCAGGCCGATCGCCAGGACCCGGAGGGAGTCCTCGGGGAAGGGGCCGTTCTCCCGGAGCGCCTTCGACAGGGTGGGTCCGGGGACGTACTCGGTGGCCATCCACGGTGTGTCGGAGTCGGGGTCGGCGTCCACCACGTCGGGGGTGAACGGTCCCGCGACCATCTGTGCGGTGCGCACCTCGCGGGCGAAGCGGGAGCGGAACTCGTGGTCCCGGGCCAGGTCCTGCTTGACCACCTTGAGCGCGGCGAGGCGGCCCGCCGGGGTTCGGGCCAGGTAGACCTCGCCCATACCGCCCGCGCCGAGGCGCGACAGGAGACGGTGGGGTCCGATGTGGCCTGGGTCGGATGGGGTGAGCGGATGCACGGGTCGGGATTCCTAGCGTTCGTGGCGGGTGTGTACCTGGAGTGATGGGGGCCGACGTGGTGTGACGTCCGGTGCGGGTGATTCGTTCGGTTCGGGGCCGGTGGTTCCCTTGGTGCGGTGTGCCGCCGGTACGGGGATACGGCCGCCCCTCCTGACGGGGGCGGCGGTTCAGCTGATCTCGTGGGTGTCCCGGAAGGTCTCGGGGTCGAGGAACAGGACCGTCGTCCCCTCGGTGTCGGCGTCGGCCACGGCGATCGCCTCCCCTCGCGGATGGACGGCGGGTCTCTCGTAGACGACGGAGTTGTCGGCGGTCAGGGCCTCCCCGGTTTCGGTGTCCCACACGTGGCCCCCGGGGTTCATGCCGCTGGCGGTGCGACCGGTGAGCAGTTGGGATCCGTCGGGGGTGAACGCGACCCCGAAGGGCGTACCCGGGGAGTCGAACTCGTGGACGGCCTCGCCCTCGGCCAGGTCGTACAGGACGGTGGTCTCCTCGGTCGCGCCGCTGATCCCGATCAGCGGGCCCTGAGGGGCGAAGGCGTGGTCGTAGACCGGGTGGAAGTCGTCCTCGTCGGGCTCCTCCTCGGGGAACTCGGCGACGGTCGCGTCGTCGGCCAGGTCGATGACCTCCAGCCGCGGTAGGCCGCTGCCGTGGTCCACCACGAGGTACGAGCCGTCGGGGCTGACCTCGGGCGCCATGACGTCCATCTCGCGTTCCCACACCACGGTGTCGTCGGCCCAGTCCCACACCCGGACGGTGACGTCCTTGTCCAGGTCGCGCTCGCGGAAGGCCACCAGGGACCCGTCCTCGGATAGGGACGCGCTGTCGAACAGGTCGAGTTCGTCCGGTGCCTCGGACGTGTAGGAGGCCAGTTCCCCGTGTTCGGAGTCCCAGAGCGTGACCCGGTCCTCGAAGGCGCCCGCCATGGTCCCGTCGGCCCCGAGGTCGAAGGAGTGCGGGCGCGTCCCTTCCGCCTCTGAGAACGCGGTGTCGACGAGTTCGCCCTCGCGCCAGTCCCACACCGTGACGGCGTGCGAGGTGTTCACGTACAGCTCGTCCCCGTCGGGCGTGAAGTACATGCCGTTGAAGGTCCCGGGGAAGGCCGGGCCCCGGGGCTGATCGTCGGTGTCCGCTCCGGCCCCCTCCTCGGTACCTTCCTCGGTCCCCTCCGGCGCGGAGTCCCCCGGGTCCGCCGGGTTCCCGTCGGCGCTGTCGACGCCCTCCCAAGGGCGGGTGACGGCCAGACCGGCCCCCGCCAGGAGGACCGCCGCCGCTCCCGCCGCCCCGGCGACGAGCAGGCCGCGCCGCCCGCGCCGACCACCGGACC
>NZ_BAAGZJ010000160.1:0-4109 GCF_054778635.1 Nocardiopsis nanhaiensis | reverse complement strand
CGGCGAGGCGGGCTGCGGCCCGGGGCGGCGGTCGCGGGGACGGTGCGCCCCGGGTCCGCCGCGGTGTGCGCGTTCGGGGTCCTGGCGCTGTGCGCGCTCGGGCTGGCCCACTCCCCCGGGTTCGCGGCCGCCTGCGCGCTCGGGGCTGTCCTCGGGCAGGTGACCGCTGGCTTCCTGCTACGGCGCGCGGTGCGGCGGTTGGGCGGCATCACCGGAGATGTCCTGGGCGCTCTGGCGGAGACGGCCGCTACGACCGTCCTACTGGTAACGGCGGCGGCGATCGTGTGGATGTGAAGCCTGGGAACGGGGCCGGAACCGCGGCCGGAACCGGGCCGTGCCTTCCCCACCAGGGCATACTTACTGGCCAGTAGCCATTCCGGCCGCCCAATGTCGGCATCATCACATTTTTTCACACGGAGTTTCACGCCGCCGGCCCACGGGCAGGCGCGTCTCCGCGCCGCCAAGCGCGTAAGACGCCCCCCGAAAGGGACCAGGGGGCCCACACCGTGCGGGCGGAACCGGACCCGCGGGGGGAGTCGCCCCACAGCCCCCCAGGACGCAGAGCGCCGCGTCAGAGCCTTGCAAGGCACGGGGTGCCGCGTCACCGCAGGGGGCACAGGAGGGCTAGCATCGAGAGCGTGAGCACGACGTTGTCAGTAAACACGGAGTCCCCCAGTTCGCTCGACGCCGACGCCGTAGTCGTCGGTTACCACTCCGGAGGCGACGCCCCGGAGCCCGCATCGGGCGCTCATTCCGTCGACGCCGCCTTCACCGGCGGCCTCGGCTCTACCCTGTCGCTCCTGGGAGCGAGCGGCGCCCCTGAGGAGGTGCACACCATTGCCTCCCTCGGAGCAGTCAAGGCCCCGGTCGTCGTCGCGGTCGGCCTCGGCCCGGCGCCCACCGACGGCCCCGTCGACTCCGATGTCCTGTCCCGCGCGGCCGGCGCCGCGCTGCGTTCCCTGAGCTCGCGTCCCGAGGGCGCGGGCCGTGTCGTGCTGGCGCTGCCCGCGACCACCGCCGACCAGGCCGGCGCCGTGGCCCTGGGCGCCGAGCTCGGCACCTACGACTTCGACCGTTACCGCACCGGCGAGAAGGCCGAGAAGAAGGCGGCCAAGAGCGCCGCGGTCTCGCTGACCGTGGCCAGTGAGGCCACCGGCGCAGACGACGCCGTGGAGCGCGCCTCCGTCCTCGCCGAAGCCGTCTCCTTCACGCGCGACCTCGTCAACACCGCACCGGCCGACCTGGTCCCCGAGGACCTGGCCAACGCGGCCCAGGAGATCGCCCAGCAGACCGGGATGGAGATCGAGGTCCTGGACGAGCGCGCCCTGTCCGAGGGCGGCTACGGCGGCCTGACCGGGGTCGGCCAGGGTTCGGCCAACCCGCCCCGGCTGGTCCGGCTGTCCTACAGCCACCCGGAGGCCAGCAAGAAGATCGCCTTCGTCGGCAAGGGCATCACCTTCGACTCGGGCGGCTTGTCCCTCAAGCCTTCGGGCGGCATGGAGTGGATGAAGTCCGACATGAGCGGTGCGGCCTCCGTGCTCGCCGCCATGCGCGCCATTTCCACCCTGGGCCTGGAGGTCAACGCCGTCGGTTACCTGACGGTGGCCGAGAACATGCCCAGCGGCACCGCCCAGCGCCCCTCCGACGTCGTGAGCATCTACGGCGGCAAGACCGTCGAAGTCCTCAACACCGACGCCGAGGGCCGCCTGGTCATGGCCGACGGCCTCGTGCGCGCCCACGAGGACGAGCCGGACCTGATCGTGGACATCGCCACGCTGACGGGTGCCCAGCTCGTCGCGCTGGGCACCCGCGTGTTCGCGGTCATGTCCAACGACGACTCCGTGCGCGACGAGATCGTCGCCTCGGCCGGTGCCGAGAACGAGGCCTCCTGGCCCATGCCGCTCCCGTCGGAGCTGCGCGCCGGCCTCAACTCCTCGGTCGCCGACATCGCCAACGTTGCGGGCGAGCGCTGGGGCGGGATGCTCTCCGCGGGCCTCTTCCTCCAGGAGTTCATCGAGGAGGGCACCAAGTGGGCCCACCTCGACATCGCCGGGCCATCCTTCAACCACGGTGGGCCGCACGGTCACACCCCCAAGGGCGGCACGGGTGCGGGAACCCGCACCCTCGTCCGCATCGCCGAGGACTACGCCCGTAAGCAGTAGTTCGGAAGGGCGGGGCGGTACTCCTCTGAGCCGGAGCGCCGCCCCGCACCCCGGCAGCCGCGGTCTGATACGACTCGCCGCCCCTGCGGCAGGACCACGGTCTTCCACTACCATCACCAGCCACCACAACTAGGAGTTCGTTCCCGTGAGTGAGAGCGGCGGCACCTTCGACCTCGTCGTCCTTGGCGGCGGCAGCGGCGGCTACGCGGCGGCACTGCGCGCCGCCGAGCTGGACATGAGCGTCGTCCTGATCGAGAAAGACAAGCTCGGCGGCACCTGCCTGCACCGCGGCTGCATCCCCACCAAGGCCCTCCTGCACTCGGCCGAGGTCGCCGACTCCACCAAGGAGAGCGAGAACTTCGGCGTCAAGGCCACCTTCGAGGGCATCGACATCGAGGCCGTGCACAAGTACAAGGACAAGGTGGTCAACGGCCTGTACAAGGGCCTGAGCGGACTCATCAAGTCCCGCAAGATCACCGTCGTCGAGGGTGAGGGCAAGCTCACCGGCAAGGACGAGGTCACGGTCGACGGCAAGGTCTACAAGGGCAAGAACGTCCTTCTGGCCACCGGTTCCAAGCCGAAGACCCTCGGCCTGGAGATCGACGGCGACAAGGTCATGACCAGTGACCAAGCCATGGACCTGGGCCGCGTCCCCGAGTCCGTCATCGTCCTGGGCGGCGGCGTGATCGGCGTGGAGTTCGCCAGCGTGTGGCGTTCCTACGGCTCCGAGGTCACCGTCGTCGAGGCCCTCAAGAACCTGGTCCCCGTCGAGGAGGAGTCCAGCTCCAAGCTGCTGGAGCGGGCCTTCCGCAAGCGCAAGATCAAGTCCGAGCTGGGCACCCCGTTCGAGTCGGTCAAGACCACCGACTCGGGTGTGGTCGTCACGCTCCAGGGCGGCAAGACCCTGGAGGCCGAGGTCCTGCTGGTCGCCATCGGCCGCGGCCCGGTCTCCGAAGGCCTCGGTTACGAGGAGCAGGGTGTCACCCTCGACCGCGGCTTCGTCCAGGTCGACGAGAACCTGCACACCGGTGTGGGCAACGTCTACGCGGTCGGCGACCTCATCCCGACCCTCCAGCTCGCCCACGTCGGCTTCGCCGAGGGCATCTTCGTCGCCGAGCACATCGCCGGGCAGAACCCGCCCGCGATCGACTACGACGGTGTGCCCCGCGTCACGTACTGTGAGCCTGAGGTCGCCTCCGTCGGTCTCACCACCAAGGTGGCCAAGGAGCGCGGCCACGACGTCGTCGAGATGAACTACAACCTGGCGGGCAACGGCAAGAGCCAGATCCTCCAGACGCAGGGCGCGGTCAAGGTCATCGCCGAGAAGGACGGTCCCGTGCTGGGCGTCCACATGGTCGGCAGCCGTGTCGGCGAGCTGATCGCCGAAGGCCAGCTGATCTACAACTGGGAGGCGCTGCCCTCCGAGGTGGCCCAGCTGATCCACCCGCACCCGAGCCAGTCGGAGGCACTGGGCGAGGCCCACCTCGCGCTTGCGGGCAAGCCTCTGCACGTCCACGACTGACCGCTTCACCCGGGGGCGGGCCTCACGGGCCCGCCCCCGCACACATCCGCGCTGCCCGTCCAGGCTATGGGCAGATACCGCGCCCAGATCCAACGAGGAACCCATGCCGACTTCCGTTTCCATGCCCGCCCTGGGTGAGAGCGTCACCGAAGGGACCGTCACCCAGTGGCTGAAGAACGTGGGCGACACCGTCGAGGTAGACGAGCCGCTCCTTGAGGTCTCCACCGACAAGGTGGACACAGAGATCCCGTCCCCGGTGGCCGGTGTACTCACCAAGATCCTCGTCGACGAAGACGACACCGTGGAGATCGGCGCGGAGATCGCGGTCGTCGGCGGCGAGGGCGACAGCGCCGACGACGACGCACCCGCGCCCGCGGCTCAGGAGCCCGAGGCGGCCGCGCCCGCGCAGGCCGAGGAGGCGGAGC
>NZ_BAAGZJ010000159.1:0-4194 GCF_054778635.1 Nocardiopsis nanhaiensis | reverse complement strand
GCCGGGGCGTGTGGCGGGGAGCTGGAACAAGCGTCCAGCTCCCCGTTACGAGGTTCCGAAAAAGCATAAAACGGGCACCACGGGCCGCTCTAGAGACAAGCAAGCAGCTTAAACGACAAGCTAGGGCATGTTCGGAGGCACGGTCCGACCCCTACTCCCCCGGGAGTAGGCCCGACCCCGAAGTGACCTCCTGAGGGGGACGGCGTCCCGGAGGGGACCGCCGTACTGTCGGACTCGTGGCAGCACTACTCACCCGCGTTCCCCGTCCCACCCGAACCGACCTCTGGCTCGCCTTGGGGCTCCTGTTGCTGTCTGCGGGCAGCACGGCCGTGATCGAGGTCGTCGATCCGGTCCCGGAGGACACGCGTCCCTGGCCATGGGGGTATGCGCTCATCCTTGTGGCCTGCGCGCCGGTGCTGTGGCGTACCGCGTGGCCGTGCGTGACAGCGGCGGTGACGGTGGTGGCCGCGACCGTCTACTACCCGCTCTCCTTCCCCGACGGCGCGGTCATGCTGAGCGCGCTCGCCATGCTCTACACCGTCGTGCGCTGGGGCTACCGGGTCTTCGGCTGGCTCCTGGGGCCGGGGCTGTTCGTCCTGCTCAACGCCTACATGCTCCTGAAGGGCGGTGCCCTGCGCGCCGACTCCGCGGCCACCCTCGCCTGGATCATCGTGCTGCTGTGCATCGCCGAGATCCTGCGGTGGCGCGCCGACTACCAGCGGGCGGACCGGGAGCGCGAGGCCGGAGCGCAGCGCACCAGGGAGGAGGAGCTCCTCCGCAGGGCCTCGGACGAACGGCTGCGCCTGGCGCGCGACGTACACGACACCGTCGCGCACAACATCTCGCTCATCAACGTGCAGGCCGGGACGGCGCTGTACCTGATGGAGTCCCAGCCCGAGCGGGCCGCCGAGGCGCTCGCCACCATCAAGCAGGCCAGCAAGGACACGCTCACCGAGCTGCGCTCCACGCTGGGTGTGCTGCGCGCGGTGGACGAGGCGGCGCCTCGGTCTCCGGTCCCTGGGCTCGACCGGCTGCAGGAGCTGGTGGAGGGCGCCCGTACGGCGGGGTTGGCCGTGGACCTGGCGGTGACCGGCACCGAACGGCGCCTCGCCGCCGGCATCGAGGGGGTGGCCTACCGGGCCGTGCAGGAGGCGCTCACCAACGTGGTCCGGCACTCCGGCTCGGACCGGGCCCGGCTCGGGATCGATTACGGCCCGTCGGCCCTGGTCCTGGAGGTCACCGACGACGGCCGCGGGACCGTGGGGCCACCGGCCCCGGGCAACGGCATCGCCGGGATGCACGAACGGGCCGCCCTCGTCGGGGGAACGGTGGACGCCGGACCCGCCGAGGGTGGAGGATTCCGGGTGCGGGTCGCGCTGCCGGTCGACGGCGGCCCCGCCCAAGGGCAAGGGGAACCCGATGAACGGGGGGAACACGGTGATCCGGGTACTGCTCGCCGATGACCAGGCCTTGGTCCGGGCGGGGTTCCGTGCCCTGTTGGACAGCGCCCCCGACATCGAGGTGGTCGCGGAGGCCTCCGACGGCGGGGAGGCGGTCCGCCTCGCCCGCGCCGAGCGCCCCGACGTGGTGCTGATGGACGTCCGGATGCCCGGAGTGGACGGCCTGGCGGCCACCGAACGCATCCTCGCCGAACCCGCGCTGGACCGGACGCGGATCGTCATCCTCACCACGTTCGACCTGGACGAATACATCTTTGAAGCGCTGAGGGGCGGCGCGAGCGGCTTCCTGGTCAAGGACACCGAACCCCACGACCTGCTCCAGGCGGTACGGGTCGTCCACGGGGGCGAGGCTCTCCTGTCTCCCGGCATCACCCGGCGCCTCATCGCCGACTTCGCCCGCCGCCCCGCCCGGTCCCCGGAGCCCTCTGTGCGACTCAACGGGCTCACCGAACGCGAGCGCGAGGTACTCGCCCTGGTCGGCCGCGGCCTGTCCAACGAGGAGATCGCCGGGGAGCTGGTGCTCAGCCCTGCCACCGCCAAGACCCACGTGAGCCGCACCATGGTGAAGCTGGGCGTGCGCGACCGGGCCCAACTGGTGGTGCTCGCCTACGAGACCGCGCTAGTGACACCCGGATGGACCCGGGACCACCCTTAGAGGGCCCTGAGGGACCTCCGGGATCGCCCGTACACCCCGGGAAGTAGGCCCCTTCCCCGTATACCTCCTCCGGGGGTGGCCAAGAGTCGCCCGGGAGACGATGTGGCGGCCCCGGCCGTCGGCGGATGCTGTTCAGCGTCCCCACCCGCCGACAGCAGAGGCCGCACGATGTTCGAGGATCCGCTCGTCCTAGCCCGGCTTCAGTTCGCGCTGACCGCGGCCACGCACTACATGTTCGTGGCGCTCACGCTCGGGCTGGCCCCGTACATCCTCACCACCCAGCTCCTCGCGACACTGCGCGGCGATCGAGCGCGGATGACCTCCGTGCGCTTCTGGGGAGGCCTCTACCTGGTCAACTACGGGATGGGGGTCCTGTCCGGCCTGGTGATGGAACTCCAGCTCGCGCTGAACTGGACCGGACTGCACGAGATGTTCGGGTACACCTTCGCCGCTCCGCTGGCCATCGAGACGATGACCGCCTTCTTCGTCGAGTCCACGTTCCTCGGGTTGTGGATCTTCGGCTGGGACCGGATGGGGCGCTGGGCGCACCTGTTCTGCTTCCTGGTGGTCACCGTGACGGCGTACTCGTCCGCGTGGTGGGTGCTGGTCGCCAACGGCTTCCTGCGGCACCCGGTGGGCTTCGAGACGGTGGACGGGGTCGCGCACATGACGGACCCCGTCGCCATGATGACCAACCCGGCGACGGTGTTCGCCTTCCTGCACGTGATCACCAGCGCGATGCTGCTGGGTGCCTTGGTGGTGGCGGCCGTGAGCGCCTACCACCTGCGGCGCGCCGACGACCCCTACGGGGTGTTCCGGCGCGGGAGCCGCTACGCGGCACTGATGATGTGCCTGACGCCCTTCCTCGTGGTGAGCTTCGGCGGCGCGCAGTTCCCGCTCTTCGGTGAGGACCCGCCCACCAGCGGGCTGACCTACAGCGCCGCCGAGATCGAGGCGATCGAGGCGGGCGCGAACGAGACGGTGCACATGCTGGCCGAGGCGGCCGGGCACCTGATGATCGTCACCTGGGCTGTGCTGTTCTTCCTCGGTCCGATCATGCTCGCCGCCCAGTACATCGGCCTGCTCAACCCTCGCCGGTGGTTCCCGTCCCTGGTCCCGGTCCGCACCCGGACGCGGTTCCCGGCCCTGCGCACCGCTGGATCCCGCCTCCGTGTATGGGGTTTGTCCGTGCTCGTGGCCTCCCCGTTCCTCCCCTACCTGGCCAGCATCTGCGGCTGGGTCTACCGCGAGGCGGGCCGCCAGCCATGGGTGGTGGTGCACCACCTGACCACCGCCGACGCCGTGACCCCGATGTCCCCGGCCGCGGCCCTGGTGTCCTTCACCCTCTTCACCGTCGCCTTCGGCGCCCTGGCCGTCGTGACGTACTGGCTCCTGGTCCGCTTCGCCCGACGCGGACCAGAGGGCGGCCCGCTGGCCGAACGCCGCGAGGACGAGCCCGAGGAGCCCACCGCCCCCGTCCCCACGTTCTGAGAGCCAGAGGGAAAACGCCATGGAACTCGCCTCCGCAGTACTCCTCGCCCTGTTCGTCGTGGGCTACCTGGTCCTGGCCGGGTCCGACATCGGCCTGGGCATGCTCATGCCGCACGTGGCGCGCACGCCCGCGGAGCGCCGCCGGGTGGTGGCCGCGCTCGCGCCCTACTTCCTGGCCTCCGAGGTGTGGCTCGTCGCCACTCTGGGAGTGATGGCGGGCCTCTTTCCCGTCCTGGAACACCGGGTGGTCGGCGACCTGTGGCCGGTGCTGGTCGTCCTGCTGGCCGGCTGGCTGACCCGCGACGCGGGGCTGTGGTTCCGTGCCCGGGTGGACGACACCCGGTGGCGGTCGGCCTGTGACACCGCGATCGTGGCGGGCAGCTGGATCCTGGCGGTCTCGTGGGGGCTCGTCCTGGCCGGGCTGCTCGGCGGCGGGCTGTCCGCGCACCCGGCCACCGTTCTGGGCGCGGCCGCCGTCGTGGCCCTGTTCGCCCTGCGCGGGGCGGCTTTCGGGGCGGAGCGCCTGGTCGGCCCGGGTGACGGGGAGGGCTCGGACGGCGGGGAGAGCGCGGACGCCGCCGCCCGCTC
>NZ_BAAGZJ010000158.1:0-4526 GCF_054778635.1 Nocardiopsis nanhaiensis | reverse complement strand
GGGGCCGCCTGGGCCGGGCCTGCTCGGCCCGGGGCCGGAGCTGGGCCTGTCTGGGCCGGGTCTGGGACCGGGGTCGTCGGGCCCGGACCCGCGCCCGCGTCCGCCTGGTCCTCTGGCAGGGCCAGGCGGGGGAGTCCGTGTAGGAAAGGGCTGGAGCTTGCCGGAGGGCCGGGGTGTGCGGGTGGCCGCGGCGCCCTTCGCGGCGGCGAAGGCCTTGCCCAGACTGCGGAAGACCAACAAACTCGCGGCGACTTTGGCGCCTTTGACGACCGGCGAGGCCTGCAGGTTGAACACCTGCTTGAACGCCCAGAACGGGATGCGCACCAGGACGTACATGCAGCAGATGATCAACAAGACGTCGACCACGTTCTGGGCGGCTTCGACGATGTCGGGCATGGCGTTGCGAGAGAGGAACAGCACGACCATCAGCCGCAGTACTACGGCTTGGGCGATCTGGATGATCATCAGCGCGGCCATCGCGCGCCACCACAGCCGCGCGAGCCCTTCGGTCTGGGGCAGGGCGTGGCAGGCCAACGCCAGGGGGGAGATGGCGGTGAGCAGGATCCACAGCACGATCCGCAGGATCGCGGCCAGCATGAAGAAGAAACTCAGCAGCGAGCCGACCAGCATCAGCAGCAGCAGGACCAGCGCCTCGCCGGCCGGGTTGCTCAGGACCCGCACGAGGGTGTCAGTGACGTTGTCGACGGTGGCGGCCCCATCCAGCATGCTGATAGCGATGCCGTTGGCCATCTCCCGCATCATCTCGATGATCAGGAAGCTGCTGTTGGCGGCGATGAAGCCCAGCACCACCCGGGGGAGTAGTTCTTTGGCTCCCGCGGAGGTCTGCACGGTCTGGTAGCTCATCAGCAGCACCCCGGCGACGATGACCACCAGTACGTACAGGGAGTTGGCGATGGCCAGGTGCTCACCCCACACGGTGCGGATCCCGTCGGTGGGCGGTGGGGTGGACAGCGCGGGCAGTGCCGCCAGGGTCACCGTGAACTCGATCGCATCGCCGATGAAGTTGGCCACCCACTGGTAGAAACCGACACTGGCCCGGCACCCGTAGTCCAGGCGCCCGCACTCTTCAGGGTCGGTGGGGGCGCTCTCATTGGGCTCTTCGGGTAGATCCGCCGGGGGTAGTGCGGCCTCGACGCCAGAGGCTGAGGCCCACCAGAGGCCGCCACTGACGCCGATGACCAGCACGAGGGTCCACGCCCTGCGTCTCATTGCAGCCCCACGAAACCGCGCAGGATCTGCACCAGGACCGGCGCGAGGATCGCCACCAGGTACCCCAGCGCGCTGTATTTGAGGGTGTCTTTGGCCTTGTTGACCTCGCCCGGGTCGCCGCCGGCCAGCAGGTAGCGCAGTCCGCCGATGGTGAGCAACAGCGTCGCCAGCACCACGAGTAGCCCGACGAGCCAGTTGCGGATGTTGGTGATCACGCTGTCCAGGTCGCTGACGCCGGGCTCTTCACCCTCCTGGGCCCACACCGGGCTCGGGTCGCCAAGGACCAATGCCGCACCCGCTATCGCCATGAGTGGGAGGAGCAGGGCCGGTCGGGTGCTTTTCTTCGTCGCCTCCATGACCGTCACCTCGATTTGGTGCCACCCCGCATCACAGGCAGGGAACACACGAATGCGAGGGCCGGGGCGAAGCGCCGACAACTCCTTTCTGTTCACGGCGTGCATGGTGAGGCGTTCGACATCGACTTCGCCCCGGCAATGTGTGTCCCCTTTGGCGGGGGAGGAGGAAATCTCCTCACCCATCAAGAAGAACGAGAAGCCGTTTTTCGCTCATCGGATTCACAACTCGTTTCTGACCAGGATTGATGCCAACCGCTCCTCGGCCGCCTTCCTCCACCGGCGCGCGGTGATGTAGGACAGGCCCAACTCCTGGGCGACGTGCGCCAACGAGCGGTGCTCCATCCTGGTGCAGGCGATCAGATCGGCTTCGATCTGGGTCAGCACCCCCGTTTGCACGGCCTCGGCCAAGACCGTGATCGGCCCCCGCCCCGCTGCCGGGTCGAACGCCACCTGACGCGGCAGGCTCCGAACCGCCTGGCGCCGGTGGCGGTGGTGGAAGTGGTAGGTGGATTTGACGGCGGTGTTGGCCGCAGCCGTCCACAGCCTCTCGCCCACGTCGTCCACTCCCTCCGGCAGGGACCGCACCTGCTCCAGCACGGCGACCAGTACCTCGGACTCCACATCTGAGATGTGGTGTTCGGGACCGCGGGCGTAGCGCGAACACGCGGTGACCATGCGCGGCAGCAGGGCGCCGGTGGCGATCACGGTCCAGGTGGCCTGGCCCTGGCGGGAGCGCTCGCATACCGCGTGCCAGAGCCGGTCACTGACCGGGCGGGGCCCGTGGCGCAGCAGCGCTACGACCTCGGCGGCGGCGATGTTCTCCTTTTCCTGGCCATGCACGGCAATGGTCAGGAAGGGCTGGTCCGGTCCGGTGGTTACCAGGGTCAGTGAGCGGCGCAGAACGGCCAGGGGTTGATCTGAACGAACAGCCATGTCGACTCCCTTCACATGTGTGGGGAGTCCTATGGAGCATGAGGCGATCCGCAGGAAATGAGCACGGCTGGGGGTGTTATGGGCCTGCGGGAATGGTGCTCAAGGCTGTACCAGCCAGAACGAGCGAATAGAGATTTTCCTTCTCAAGCTGGGCCGGTATCGGGGGGTGCGTAAGCAGTGCGTACAGACTTTCTTTGGCCACCGATGAGCGAAAAACGGCTTCTCGTTCTTCTTGATGGGTGAGGCGCTCGACTGTGAGCCGACTACCCACCCATGCGAGAAGATCACCCGCCACCGAAGGCACGATGTGTGCTCATCGACGGCACCCCCGGCTCCCTGACCCTGGTGCTGCTGGCCGTCCACCACGTGGTGCCGCCCTTCGACGCAATCCTGGTGCCCGACACCGGCTGGCTACCGGACCAAGCCGACCGCGACCTGGACCGGCTGGCCCGCCTAGCCACCACCGTCGGCATGCGCCTGATCCGCGCCCAGACCGGACCGACCGGCCGCGAGGCCCTGGACGGGGTGATCATGCCGCTGCCACTGCACACCCTGACCGCCGACGGCCACCCGGGGCGATTGCCGCACGGGTGTGCCCACCGCCAGGGCGTGGCACTCTCCAGTGCAGTGCGGCGACTGCTGGGCTACCCCCGACCCCAGCCCTTGCCCGAGGGGGTGGTGGCCGAGTGCGCCACCGGCACCACTCTGGACCACACCCACGCCCCCGACCCCACTGGCCCGCCCTACGTCCGCTTTCGCCGACCGCTCACCGCTCTGGGGTGGACTGAGGCCGACTGCGTGGCACTGTTGGCCCACCACGACCTGCCCACCGAGGTGGAGCTGTCCTGCATCGCCTGCCCCCAGAGGTCCAACCCCCGTTGGCGGCGCCTACGCCGCAGTGAGCCGCAGGCCTTCACCGAGGCGATCGGCATCGACGCGGCCGTGCGACACGCACACCCCGACCCGGCACTGCGCGGGCGACCGCCCGGCACCACATTCTATCTGCACCCCGACCGCGTCCCGCTGGAGCAGGCCGACCTAGACGCGCACAGCGCCACCGACCGCTCAGGGTGCGTGCCCTGGCGGTGCCTGGGCGCACAGGGATCGCGCACCGACGCCAACGGGGGAAGCCGATGAGACCCCCACTACCCTCACAACCTCTACAGCGGCTGGTCTCGTGGGGAGCGGGTCTGGAGCCCACCGCTCGCCGGTCCTGGGCGGCCCGGGGCGGCACCCGTCGATTCGCGCCACCGTGGCGCACCGGCACGAGCGCGGCACCCGTACCGGCACCCTGGCAGGACACGGTGTCCTCCGGTGCCGCGATCCGGCACCGCCACTCGGCCGCGGCAACGCGCGGCATGCCAGGGCGCGGCACCCACGGCGTGCAGCCCTACCGCCGATCTGCGGACCAGGCCGCTCTCGCCAACGGCACCGGATGTACACCCGACCACGGCTCGGCCCGGCCTTGCCGCGGCCAGAGCAGCAAGGGCCCGGCACACGGCGGTGATGCCGGATGAACTTGCGGTATGTCGATCACCGCACCCAGGTGTATGTGGGCGATGCCCAACGGGCGTTGGCGAGCATGCCCGAAGCCTCGGTGGACTGCATCGTGACCTCACCGCCCTACTGGGGACTGCGCGACTACAACCACCCGGGCCAATACGGGACCGAGCCCACCTTGGACGCCTACATCCATCACCTGAGGACGACCTTCACCCAAGCTCGCCGGGTCCTGGCCGCTGAGGGAACCCTCTGGCTCAACCTGGGCGACCGGTACGCCGCCAACAGCGACGGCTTCCGCAGCGGCCCCGGCTATGGCCGCCAACCCCGGATCCGTCCCGTTGCGCCCCTGCCACCCAAAAATCTGGTCGGCGTGCCCTCCCTCTGTGTCAGGCTCAAGTGGGACACCAAGGGATAACCTTCACTAACTGACACAAGCAGGGCGAGAACAGGCAACCACCACGGTGACAATGACCAACCACGACCTCCACACCAACGATGAAGGGC
>NZ_BAAGZJ010000157.1:0-4746 GCF_054778635.1 Nocardiopsis nanhaiensis | reverse complement strand
TCCCGCTCGGACCTCGACCACGCGTCCCCCTTTCCCGATAGCCGCCAACCCGCCGTCGTAGCGGAGCGGGTCAAGGTGGAGCGCCGTTGACGCGCGAAGCGCTCGACGGCGACGACCTTGAGGCGCGTAGCGGAGACGGCCACAATCACGCGGCGGGAAAGGAGGACACCCCCAACCCTACGGGGCAAACCCGAGCACCCCAAGAGGTACGCCCCAACCCCGAGCACCCCAAGAGGTACGCCCCAAACAACGGTGTGGGGGCTTAGACCTGGTCGGTGCGGGACGCAGTGGCCAGGGATGTCAACTCCGCTCCGGGGGCGAGCAGGTGCCCGGTCTGTCGGTCTTGGATGTCGCCTGCGGCGGAGGGAGCCTTTGGGTGTCGCCCATGGCGGAGGTGCGGTAACTCTGTCCACAGGTTGTGGGCGGTTCCCGGGAGCACAGAACACCCCGGCCGGAAACAGTTCCGACCGGGGCGTCACACGCGTGGCGTCACGCAGGGGTGTTACAGGATGATCCGCATGGGCTCCTCGAGGATCTCCGCGAGCTCCTTGAGGAAGGCGGCACCCACGGCGCCGTCGACCGCGCGGTGGTCCACCGACAGCTCCAGGGAGATGCGGTTGCGCACCGACACCTCGCCGTCGACGACCACGGGCTCCTGGCGCATCGCGCCGACCGCGAGGATGGCGGCCTCCGGCGGGTTGATCACCGCGGAGAAGCTGTCGATACCGAACATGCCCAGGTTGGACACGCTGAACGTGCCACCGCTCATCTCCTGCGGCTTGAGCTTGTTGTCCCGGGCCTTGCCCGCCAGCTCACGCGTGCGCGAGGAGATGTCGGTCAGCGTCGCCTTGTCGGTGTCGTGCAGCACCGGCACGACCAGCCCGGCGTCCACGGCGACGGCCACGCCGACGTTGATCCGGTTGTGCTGGACCAGGTTGTCGTTCACCCAGGAGGTGTTGACCGCCGGGTGCAGCTTCAGCGCGGTGGCACAGCCCTTCACGATCAGGTCGTTGAAGCTGACCTTCGCGCCCGTGCTGGCCAGCTGCTCGTTGATCTGACCCCGGAAGGCCTTGAGGGCCTCGGCGTCGATCGTGCGGCGCAGGTAGAAGTGCGGGACCGTCTGCTTGCTCTCGGTCAGGCGGCGCGCGATCACCTTGCGCACATTGCTGGTCTTGAGCTCTTCGGAGTCACGGCCGTCGTCGAAGGACTGCGCGGCGGGCGCCGGTGCGGCCTTGGCCGGGGCGCTCGTGTCGGGCGCCGGAGCGGACTCGGCCGCGGAACCGTCCTTGGCGGCGGCCTCGATGTCGGCGCGCACGATCCGGCCCTTGGGACCCGAACCCTTGATCTTCGTGATGTCCAGGCCGTACTCCTTGGCCAGCCGACGGGCCAGCGGAGAGGTACGGGGACGCTCGGCGGGACCGTCGCCGCCGCTCGCGGGGGCGGGCGCGGCCGCCGGGGCGGTCTCCTCGGCCTTAGCCTCCTGCTCGGGCTCTTCCGGCTTCGGCTCCGCGTCCTTCTCAGCGGCCGGGGCCGCGGGGGCGCCCGACTCCTCGGGAACTGCGTCCGGGGAGTCGCCGATCAGGCCGATGACCTCGCCGATCGGCACGGTGTCGCCCTCGGACACGTTCTGCTTGACCAGGTAACCGTCCTCGTAGGCCTCGTACTCCATGACGGCCTTGTCGGTCTCGATCTCGACCAGCACGTCACCGGAGGCGACCTTGTCCCCCACCTTCTTGACCCAGGTGGAGATGACGCCTTCCTCCATGGTGTCGGAGAGGCGCGGCATGTGGATCTCGCTCATTGAAACTCCCTCTACCCGACCCGTTTGCCGACGGCGCTCAGGGTCTCCTTGATCGCGGTGCTGATCGACTCGACCGACGGCAGGGCGGCGGTCTCCAGCGGCTTGGCATAGGGCATGGGCACCTCGGCCATGGCCACCCGGCGGACGGGGGCGTCCAGGTAGTCGAAGGCCCCCTCCTGGATCGAGGCGGCGATCTCCGCGCCGATCCCGTAGGTGAGCCAGTCGTCCTCGCAGATCACCGCGGCACCGGTCTTCTTGACCGAGTCCACGAAGGTCTGGCGGTCGAGGGGACGCAGGCTGCGCAGGTCCACGACCTCGACGCTGATGTCCTCTTCGGCCAGCTTCTCGGCGACCTGGTTCGCGACTGTGGCCATCCGGGAGTAACCGATCAGGGTGATGTCGGAGCCCTCACGGCTCACGCCCGCGCGGCCGATGGCGGCGACGTTGTCGTTCTCTGCCTGGGCGTAGTCCTCCGGGACCTCGCCCTTGGTGTTGTACAGACCCAGGTTCTCCAGGAACAGGACCGGGTCGTCGTCGCGGATCGCCGCGCGCAACATCGAGGAGGCCTCGGCCGGGGTGCTGGGAGCCATCACCTTGAGGCCGGGGATGAAGGAGTAGAACAGCTCGATGTTCTGCGAGTGCGTCGCACCGAGCTGCTGGCCACCGCCGCCGGGCGTGCGAATGACCATGGGAACGCTGGTCTGGCCGCCGAACATGCCGTAGATCTTGGCGGCGTGGTTGATGATCTGGTCGATGGCGATCAGGGAGAAGTTGATCGTCATCAGCTCGACGACCGGGCGCAGGCCCAGCATGGCGGCGCCGACGGCCGCGCCGACGAAGCCCTCCTCGGCGATCGGAGTGTCCTTGACGCGCCGCGGGCCGAACTCCTTGAGGAGGCCCTCGGTGATCTTGTAGGAGCCCTCGAAGACACCGATCTCCTCGCCGATCACGAGGACGTCGTCGTCGCGCACCATCTCGGCGCGAAGCGTGTCCCGCAGAGCCTGGCGGTATGTGATCACAGACATGTGCTCGTTCCTTCTCTACTCTGCGAACACCGGGTCGGCGGGCATGCGCCGCGACTCGTTGGCCACCGGGGAGGCGTACGTGTAGTCGAACAGCGTCGACACGTCCGGCTTCGGGCTGTTCTCGGCGAAGTCCGCGGCTTCGGCGACTTCGGCCTTGACCGAGGCGGCGATCTCGTCCCGCAGGTCGTCGGTGAGGATGCCGGCCTTGGCCAGCTGGGCGCCGTAGATCGCGAGCGGGTCGTTCTCCTCGGCGCGGGCCTCGTCCTTCTGCTCCTGCGTGCGGTACTTGGCCGGGTCGACCACGGAGTGGCCCTTCATCCGGTAGCTCCACGCCTCCAGGAGGAACGGCGTCTGCTCTTCGCGGGCGCGCTCGACCAGCTTGGTGGCGGTGTCGCGGACGGCCAGGACGTCGCGGCCGTCCACGCGCTCGCCCTCGATGCGGAAGGCGGAGCCGCGCTTGTACAGCTCGGGCTCGGCGGAGGACATGTCCACCGTGGTGCCCATGCCGGTGAAGTTGTTGACCACCACGAAGACGATCGGCAGGTTCCACAGCTTGGCGATGTTGAGGGACTCGTGCCAGGCGCCGATGTTGGTGGTGCCGTCGCCCATCTGGCACATGACGACCTCGTCGCCGCCGCGGTAGGAGACGGCGAGCGCGGCGCCGGTGGCCAGCGGGAGCTGCCCGCCGACGATGCCGTAGCCGCCGAGCATGCGGGTCTCGGTGTCGTACATGTGCATGGAGCCGCCCCAGCCCTTGGAGACGCCGTCCACGCGCCCGTAGAGCTCGGCCATGACGTTCTTGGGGTCCATGCCCTTGCCGATCGCGTACCCGTGGTCACGGTAGTTCGTGAACAGGTAGTCGCGCTGTTGGAGGGCGGTCATCAGACCGACGACGGTGGCTTCCTCGCCGAGGTTGAGGTGGCAGTAACCGCCGATGCGGGCCTGGGTGTAGGCCTGTCCGGTGCGCTCTTCGAAGCGGCGGATGAAGAGCATCTGGCGGTAGTAGTCGAGGAGGGTGTCCGGCTTCTCATCGCCGAGACCCGTGTTGTCCTTGCGGCTTCGGCGCCGGGACCCGGAGGACCGGGCGCTGCCGCCCTTCGGCTTGGCCGTGTCAGCCATGTTGTGCCTTTCTACGTGCGAGAAGGCCTGCCCTTCCGGCCTGTGGGCCGGATGGCGTGGCCGACCCGGAACCCGCTGTCGGGCGTGCTCCGGGCGTGTGCCGCCGCCGGGCTCATCGGCGGCGACACCGTGGCTGTTCGGGGCGCGTCCGGTCGGGCCGTGGCTGGGCCCGGTTACGGACGCGAAGTGAGTCGGGTCGCGTGTGCAGTTGTCGCGCCGAAACCCTTGACGGCATTGCTTCCCGGTCTGGAGTGCCGTAAGCATCAGCCGGGAGGCCGTCCGGGTTCGTTCACCGGCCGGATGAACGACCCCGAACCACCAGGGGACGTGCGCGCGGATGTGACGTGCGTCGCGCACACTCTACGGTCTGATCGATGATCGATCAATACAACTTTAGGCCAGATACCCGATATTTGGTGCATAGGACCAGGTGTGGCCGGAGAACTCGGCTGGCCGCCCCTAGGGCATGTTCGGCGGACACATACCCTGCTGCGCGTCGCCCCAGCGGCACTGTCACTGCGCATCTCTCAGTCGACAGCCAAACCCGGGCGGGCCCCGCTGTGCGATGCTGCCGAGCTTGCGAGGCAGCGCACAGCAGGGGAACTCCTTCTTCGGCCTTGTGCCAGCACCACTGGATACGCCGCTCGCGACGGGCAGCATCCACCGAACACGCCCTAGCTTGTCGTTTAAGCTGCTTGCTTGTCTCTAGAGCGGCCCGTGGTGCCCGTTTTATGCTTTTTCGGAACCTCGTAACGGGGAGCTGGACGCTTGTTCCAGCTCCCCGCCACACGCCCCGGCCCC
>NZ_BAAGZJ010000156.1:0-5025 GCF_054778635.1 Nocardiopsis nanhaiensis | reverse complement strand
TCGTTGGTGTGGAGGTCGTGGTTGGTCATTGTCACCGTGGTGGTTGCCTGTTCTCGCCCTGCTTGTGTCAGTTAGTGAAGGTTATCCCTTGGTGTCCCACTTGAGCCTGACACAGAGGGGAACCCGAGGGGAAAGTACTGGAATGGCAAGAACTGGCGCGTGGGCTGGCGCGCGAATACCAGATGGCCCGCGAGGCCACGCGCGCCCAACAACGGGGCTATTACCTGGTGCAGCTGACCCGAACCGGGCAGCAGGGACCGAGAACCGACCTGGTGGGGATCATGGACGCCTTACCCGGGGCGACCTAGTCCGACTACGCTCGCGCCCGCACCTGCGCCGCCACGTTCGCCGACGATCCACAGGTGATACGGGTGCAGCTGTGGGTGAGCCGGGCGTGGGTCGATGTCACCCCGCCCCGACAGGGCCCATGAGACCGAAAAGGGCCGGGGCAAAGCCCCGGCCCTCCCTCGGGAGAGCGTCAACAACCAAGCAAACGTTACACCCGACAGGCTGAGTCTAACCGGTGAGAGCGGCCCGGGTCCAAGAGATGCCCCCACCATGCTCGGCGTTGGTGGGGGAGGCCCGTGTCGACGGTAGGGTTCACACGCTTTCTTGCGATGGGCTCAGATCCTGGACACACTCGGGAGCAGCGCTACACTCGTGCCCCGGTTCGTTATATCGCGAACATGTGACCGTGGGACTAAAGGGGCTGTCGGAGTGGAGCGAGGGGTCCCGTTCCTCATGTGCGCGGAGGGGAGAGGAATACGGTCTTCCCCTCGGGGGGCTGGGTTTTCTGAGCCTTGGACTTCTAAGGCTGGTTCATCTATTCCAACTCTCACAGAGGGCTCTCAGGTCAATTCTCCGGCATGAAAAAGCCCTCCCGTGGAAAACTCTCCAGGGAGGGCCTTTTCGTTGCTCTCGAAGGCCCTCGGGGCCTCCCGGGAGTGTCTACGCCTTGGCCTTCAGGTCTGACTGGAGTCGGGTGAAGTCCACAGCCTTGATGTCGTCCTTGGGAAGCTCTGACTCATCCTCCAGGAGCTTGTGAGCCCACTTGGTGAACTCCGAGTCTGTGAGCATCGTGGCCTTGGCCGGACCCTCAGAGGACATCGATCCCGTGGACAGGAGCTTCAGGGCCTTGCCCTGGGCGCCAGCTACGGGGGCACTCCTACCGGACTGGTACGCCTCCAGGATGCTGTTGGGAATCCGGCCGCGCTCGTTGACTGTGTAGCCGTTCTCCTTGGCCCAGATCCTGATGCGCTGGATCTCCTCTCGGGACTGAGAAGACCGGGAGGAGTTAGAGGCTTTGGGTCGGGGAAGAGACTGAGGCTTCTTCCTGCCGGCCTCCAGGAAGGGCTTTAGGGCTTCCTTCAGAGCCTCCTGGTTGGCCTCTGACAGATCGATCTCATAGACGTTGGTGTCCAGTGCAAACTGAACCGTGCCCTGAGCCTCAGAGCCGTCTAGATCATCCACGAATGTGACGACTTGCTTACGCGCCATGTGGTGCCTCCCCATGATTGTTTTCGGGCATCTTACTACCAACAAAGGATTGGGCAAAGCAAAAATCGGGTGCGTGAGATGTGGGTTTCCTTGCTGGCGTTGTGGACAAGATCAGCCAGAGTCCCTGTGTCGCTGTCTCCTTTGTCCTCTACACGAGCGGCTTGAGAGCTCATATATGTGGTGAGTCTTCGGTAGCAGATCAGCGTGCAGGCGATACCGACGAAAGCCAGCAAGTGTGCCCCCGTGCGTTCCTAGTGGCGGTGCAGCCGACGGCATTCGGCCAGCCAGGCCATAGTGCGCTCGACCTGCCACCGATACCGGACCCATCGCGGTGAGGAGTCCACTTGCTTGCGGGGCAGGCGGTGGACGATTCCGCGTTCTTGGAGCTATCGGCGCGGGTGGTCGTAGTCGTATCCCTTGTCGCCGTGGAGCTTGGCCGGTTTGCGCCGCCGCCGACCACGGTGAGAACGCAGCAGGCGTGCTCGCTGCAGAGAGTTCTGGGGGTAATGACGCTCAAGTGCAACGCCGAGTGCGCGAGGCCACTGAGCGCCTGACTCTGGATGAGCTTGACGCGCACATCGACCTGCTTCGCAGACGTTCGGGTGCGCCTGACTTAGCTTTGTCGCTTATGTCGAATGATCCTGAACAGGGCTCGCAAC
This sequence comes from Nocardiopsis nanhaiensis, assembly GCF_054778635.1. Lineage (NCBI taxonomy): Bacteria > Bacillati > Actinomycetota > Actinomycetes > Streptosporangiales > Nocardiopsidaceae > Nocardiopsis > Nocardiopsis nanhaiensis. Next base: position 2,869 of record NZ_BAAGZJ010000156.1, on the reverse strand, counting down.
CCCAGGAGAAGGGCGCACCCGGCGATGACTAGCCCGGCCAGCCACAGTGCCGTGGCCACTGTGACGGGGACCTCTGTCAGGAGCCACATGCTGGCCAGCATGCTCAGGTAAACGACGGGAATCCCGAGGAGGTCATAGGCGTCGATCAGGGGGTTGGGCGGAATTAAGGTCTTCTTCGGTGCTGCCACGGTGTACTCCGAAGGTCACGTATCGGTTCTCGCTATACGCATCGTGCGGCGCGCCGCTGCACGGCGTCGTTCGCGGCACCTTAGCGCTTGGGCGGTGGCCTTTTGCCTGACCGAGGCGTCAGAGTTGGGGGCGCATGGCCCCGGCGAACGCGTTAGCGTAGTACGGCATTTCGATGGGGTCGATCCGTACGTTATTGCCGGTCGAGGGGGCGTTGACCATCTCCCCGTCACCGATGTACATGGTGACATGGCCCGGCTGAGGGTCGGGACCCACGTTGAAGAACAGCAGGTCTCCGGGTTGTAGTTCTTCCCGGTCGACGCGGGTGCCGTGGGCGAACTGGTCGGTGGTCACGCGAGGAATCGATACTCCGGCCGCTTCCCATGCCTTCATGGTCAAACCGGAGCAGTCGAAGGCGTCGGGGCCGGTGGCGCCCCACGCGTACGGTGTGCCCACCTGCTCCACGGCCCATTCCGCGGCGGCGATACCGGCCGCGCTGCCCGGACCCGCCATGCCGGAACCGGTCGGCGGGTGCTCGGCGTCGTAGTGCTCGATCTCGGCCATGACCTGGTCCACGTACCAATCCGCGGGATTGTAGCGAAAGAGTGCGTCTTTGAGGTCGCCGCGATCGTCGAAGTCGACCGCCTCACCCTGGGCGCTTTGACACAGCTCCACCGCGGTCGAAGCCACCGAATCGTAGACGTTGTGCGGGTCGGCCTCACCACCGTCGCGAGCGTTGACCCCGTAGTCGGCCCAGTTCGCGGGTAGGTGCTGGGTCACACCCACCGCGCGGTCGTACTCGGTGTCGCCGTCCCAGTGTCCGCCGTCGGTGTCGTGGTGGGGTGTGAGATTGCCGCCGACGCCGGAGCCGTCCAGGCGGGGGCCGACGAAGGGTGGGTCGGTGTTGCCCTGTGCGTCGATGGTGACGGTGGCGCCGTGGTCGGACTCCACTGATCCGATCCCGGCCAGGATCTGCCAGCGCAGGCCGGTGCAGTGAGAGTATTCGGGCTCGTTGAGGATCTGCGGGCCCTGGGTGTAGGCGTCCAGCAGGACCGGGTCGATGCCCTCCACCTCCTCAGGGGCGGCGCCGTGATGGCCCTGGTCGGTGAGCGCGGTGGTCAGGGACGCGGCCATCCCCACCACGAGCAGGCCCAGGATCAGGCCGCATCCGCAACCGAGCGGACTAGCCACCCCCCACCTCCCAGGTGGGCAGCGGTGGCTGCACCACGGGTGTGGTCAGCAGCTGCGAAAGCCGCACTCGCTCACCGGTGGGGTCGTCCAGGCGGGCCCACACCGCCCCGGCCGGATGGGATCCGTGCACGGCGGTGGCGGCGGGCACACTCGGTTGCGGGATACGGGCGCGCAGGTTGTGCTCGCGTTGGGTGGAGGGCAGAAAGAACAGCACCACCGCTTGGCGGTGGGAGGTGACGCGGCGCAGTTCGGTATAGGCGTGCACTTTCTCACTCAGGCGCCGCAGGGTTTCGGTGCCGCGATCATGTTCCAGGTAGAAGCGCGTCGATCGCTTACCTTCGCCCCATTGTCCGGCGGCGTCGGGTCGGACGATGTCGCCCCACTCGGCCGCGCACTGGGCGGCGGTCCACCACCGCAGGTGGGTGTCGTGGTCGCGGGTGTGGGAGGCCAGGTCCACGAAGAAGGCGTTGACCCCCACGGTGTGGTTCAGGCTCGCCCGGTAGGCCAGGGTCAGGGCACGGTCGCGGCGGTAGCCGAACTCGACCAGGGTTTGCCCGGATTCACCGGCCAGGATCTGGGCCCCGGGGGCATCGAGGATGTAGTGCCAGGGGGCCGAGCCCAGCGCTGCGTAGGGCCGGAACCGGTCCAGGGCTCGGATGCGGTACAGCACGCTCAGGCGCTCTTTGGCCATGGAGTAGGAGCCGAACAGCAGCCGGGCGATCTGGTGGGTGGTCAGGGTGCGGTGCTCCCACACCAGGCGCATGATCTGGCGGTCGCGTGGGGTGAGTCGATGGATGAGGGCATGCAGCACCTGTGGTGAGGTGCGTTGGCGGGTGGGGGCGCGGTGGTCGGGCCGGGTGGGGTGGTGGGTGCGCAACACAGGGGTACTTCTCCTTCACATGTGGGGCTCAGGTAGGCGGGGTATGGCGTCGGGCGGCCTTGCGCACCGCCGTAGCCCGCCCCTTGACCGGCGGGGGCAGGGGTCGGGTGCGCAGCGTGAAGCTGGGGGACAGGGCCCCGTTCAACACCAGGCGGGCCGAGGCTTGGAAGGCCGCCAAGTGCGACAGGTCGTGTTCGCCCAGGTTGGGGCGCACGTGCCGGGCGAGCTGGCGGGCATCTTCAGGGGAGACGTCGAAGTAGATCTTGGATCGGGCGTTGGCGGAGGCGGCTTCACGCAGATCTCGGGGCAGCTGGGACAGGTCCTGGTGGGCCAGCACCAGCCCGGCCCGGTAGGCACGCGCCTCGGCCAACATGTCGTCCAGCCCATAAGGCAGCGTCAAAAAGTTCTGGGCTTCGTCCAGGTAGATCGCCAGATCGGACCGGTCGGCCTCACGTTGGCGGGCCCGGGCCAGCACCGCGTTCCACACCTGGGACAACAGCAGCGATCCCAGCAGCGAGGAGGTGTCCTGGCCCAGAACCCCTTTGGGCAGGCGAGCGATCACCACACCACCCGCGTCCACGTGCGTGCGCAGGTCCAGCCCTTGGGTGGTGG
>NZ_BAAGZJ010000155.1:0-5035 GCF_054778635.1 Nocardiopsis nanhaiensis | reverse complement strand
GGTAGCGTCGGGCACGTCGAGGTCTTTCGGATGGATGGCGTAGGAACCTCCATCGTCGGGAGACCTCGACGTCTATCTGCGGACCGACGCGCCCGGCCGACCTACACCTTCATCTGGGAAGAGCCGCTTTGATCCGTCCGCGCGTCGCACCGGGACCAACCAGCCAACGCTAGATGGCGTTATCAGCTACCTGGACACGGTCCCGTCCCGTCTCGGCTATGGCGGAGACGGCCCCCACCGGGCTTACCCGGTGGTGGGGGCTGCTTTCGGCCGCGCCGTGAAGATCGCTGAAGACAAGTAACCAACCATTCTTACGGGGAGATATTCTATGACTTTTCATCTTAATTACCACCGTCCGCCGCGTCGCCGCGTGTACCGCCCGGACGACCTGCTTCGCGAAGCAGAGCAGGCGGTTACCGCCGCTGAGTCGGCCCCTGAGGGCCGGGACATTGAGCGTGACAAGGCGACCCTTGTTGAGCTCCGCAAGGCTCACAGCGTCAATTCTGTGAGCAACCGGCCGGAGACGTTCGCCGCTCTGATGGCGATTCATAGGGCTTACGTCAAGTAGGCCGTTCTGTTCTTCCCGCGTGCTGTTTCTAATCCTTTCCAGTACGCGGGGAAAGGGGGGGGGGTACCTAGGGCATAGGTACCCCCGCCTACTGCTCATACATAAGGAGGCCCCCTATGCCTGCCCGCTTGACTGCCCCCACGGGTACCTACTGTTCTAGGCCAAGCTGTGTTGTTCCTGTTCTGCGACAGTCGGACAATGGCATTCCGTGGTGCTCGGCCGGGTGCCGCGTGCTCACCACCACAGCCGAGGCTATCGCGAACTGCCAGCGTGTTCCCAAAGGTCGTGACCACGCGCGTGATGTTGACACAATCCTTGCGCTGTTTCCACATGGCAACAGTGCGCCAATCACATTGACTGACAAAGAGTGGCGAGACCTGATCACAATGCGTGATGTCTATCGTGGTCGGTCACCGCGTCGTCCTCGTTAGGGACCGCGACGTTTGTGCAGGTCAGAGGCCCAAGGGGGGTGGCGGGGACCCCCTGACCTGCGGGGACGCGCGCCGGTCGGGGTTACCGGTTCCGTGGCCGGGCACGCACGCACGGTCATTTGTTTTTACTGTTTCTGTAATCAGAAAGGCCGGTATGAGTTACAACGAACACCGCGACCGGCTCATGACCGCATTCCACGCGGTCGCGGAGCCGGACGACGTTCTACATGAGCGGATTTCCTCGGTAGCGAGGCTGCTTGCTCGTGCGGATGATTGCGCCGTGCAAATCGAGAACGACGGCCTAATGGGTCGCGGCTCACAGGGGCAGCACATCGCGCACCCACTACTCGCCGAGGAAAGGAATCTCCGTGTCCAGGCGGACCGTATCTGGTCGGAGAGCCTGCCGGAGAACGCGGCAGAGGCGGAGCCGGACGAATCCGAGCTTTCGGTGACATCGCTCCGAGCCAAGCAGGCCGCTAGGGCCCGTTGGAGTCGCACCAAAGCGTCCGGAGAGCGGTAGACATGGCGAAGGTACGTCGTGCCCGTGCGAAGCGCACGCGGCCGGTTAACGAGCGGCTCCTACGTCCTATCGCGTACAAGGACCGATTGAAGCAGGTGCACGCCTATCTCACCGCGAATGGGGATGATTCGCAGTTGTCTCAAGCGCACCTTGTGAATGCGATGATCTCCCATGCTCCGGATATCTGGCCACATGATCGGGATGTGCAGGCGGAGCGCGCGGCCGACCGTGAGATCCTGGCCTATTACCGGCAACTCGCCTCTTAACAGACTTCCCCGGGCTTCCCGGGGTGCTTGACGTCGCGGTGTTCTCCGTGCCGCGTCCTAGGGCCCGAGCCTCACTGTGAGGTTCGGGCCCTATACGTATGTCTAGGACCTTTAGGACGAAACGACATGAGCAAAACGTGCACAAAGTGCCACGAAACGAAGGTTTTGGAGGATTTCGGCCGCGATAAGTACGCGAAATACGGTCGTCGGCCGGATTGCAAGACGTGTAGACGGGATCAGGATCGGGAGAGGTACCGCGACCGTTGGGAGAACGATTCGGAGTTCCGGGATCGGAAACTACAGCGAAACCGCGACCGTTGGGAGAACGATTCGGAGTTCCGGGATCGGAAACTACAGCGAAACCGCGACCGTTGGGAGAACGATCCCGATTTCCGCGCGCGGGATGCCGCTCGCAACGCCAAACGCCGCGCACTCCAACGCGGCCAACCCGCAGACGGTTCATTCATCCCCGATTGGCTCGCCCATCACGAGGAAATGGACTCTTGGAACTGCCACCTTTGCGGCGGAGCGTTCCGAGCAACGGACACCATCCATTGGGATCACCGCGACCCGGTGAGTGACCGGTTCACGGGTGATGCGCCGAAGGCCGGAACCGTGGTTGCGAACATGGCCGCCGCTCATGAGCGCTGCAACCTCGCACGCGGAGACGTCCCGCTAGCCGAGTGGCACGCGCGTCTAGGGCTCCCCGACGGGGTCGGGTGACTCGTCTCCGCGTAGGTCGGGGCCCTGATGGGGCTCCGGCCTTTTCTTTTGGGCTCTGGGTTGGGAAGCGCTGCCCAAAAGTTGTGTGTGCGGGCTTCTCGCGTACCGTGCTCCGCGCGAGCGCGCTAGGTGAGGCGGAGCTAGGGACGCTTGACGTAGGTGCCCTTCCCGGGAGACGTCACCACAAGTTCCCGCTCAAGCAGGATCGCGTATGCGTCACGCACGGTTCGCCGCGACACCCCGAACCGCTCGCACAGCTCGCTTTCCGACGGAAGACGCGAGTTAGGCGGGTATGTCCCGTCATCGATTTGAGCGGCTACGCGGTCTGCAATCTGCCGATACATCGGTTCGGGGCCTTCGAGGTTTTCGGGCATGACACGACGCTAAGCGGGTTGTGTCGGGGCTCGTCAGTTCAACACGCGTTAACGCAGGTCAGAGCCGTACAGCATAGATTAGGACAGTACGGGACGTGACAGGTAGTGATAGGTGCGGGTAGCGTTAGGGGTTCACAACACAAAGCGGCCCCGCGATGCGGTCAACATCCGGGGCCATGGCCTACCTGAAAGCGCAGGCAGACAGTGAACATCCTAGTGTCCCTTCTGGCCGTGTTCGCACGGCTGTTCCGTCCCTCACAGGGCGTCCACGTGACCCCGTTTGGGTACATCCGTGAGTTGCTCGCCGAGGTCCCGCGTCGCCGCTCCCCGCGCGTCCGGCCGTACGTCGCGGACGCTCCCCACGCGCTTCCCCCTGTCCCTTCCCCGCGTCGTCCCGTTGACGCGCTCCCCCGGACGGCCCTCTCCGCCGCGAGGCCGGTTGTCGATCCCCGCACGGTCGCCGAGCCTGCCGCGTTGGTGCGGGGGCACTACGTGGCGCATGAGCGGCGGGAAGCGCAACGCCGCACGGACCGTGACCGGCTCGGAATCGCCGTTTTGACCGATATCGCGGCCGCCGCGAACCGTTCGGAGGTGTCGGCATGAACGTCACGACTTCTGACTTCAACCCCTGCACCATCGACCTGTGTGCGCTCCGCGCCAATCACCCGGGCACGCACGCGGACGCTGACGGGCACCGCGTAGGCCCGTGCGGTGTCCAGAGGCCGGAAGCGGCTGGACACCCGGCTATCGGCCGGACCCGCATCCCCTGCGTCGCCGAGCTCGGGCACGACGGTCCGCACCGCAACGCGTTTGGCGACACGTGGGAGGACGCGGCGGATGCCGGTACGGGCGCGGCGGATGCTCCGGACGCTCCCGTGTTGGTCCCTACGCCCGACATGCTCCCGGAGGCGGTTGACGGTGAGCCGGTCGTCTATGACGCGTACGGGCCGGACGGAACCGTTCTCGGCACGCTCAGCGGCAATGACGCTTTGACCGCGTGGCTACCGACCACGCCCGACGGTACGCACGGTCCGTTGGTCGCGACGCTGGCCGAGGGTGCGCGCTGGCTTGGCGACGCCGCGAACACCACGGAGGACACGAGCATGTACGCGGACGACACCCGCACGGAGCGTGTGGACACGCTCGCGCGGCAGATCGCGCACGTGTTGACCAACCCGGGCCCGCTTCCGCACGCTGTGGCTCGCCTCAACCGTGCCGACATGCTGTTTTTCCGCCTTGACCGCCTTCTCCGTACCGGTGCTCCCCTTCCTACCGCGTGGCAGCACTCCGCGCGCCGTTCGGACGCGGCTGTACGGGAGCGGGTGACCGCTGGCTACGACGCGCTTAGCGAGGTTCTGAGGACGCAGGGCACCCGCGCGGAGTGTGCGGAAGCCCTCGCTGTCGCGTCCGCGCGCTGGGAGCTTCTGACGCTCGCCATGCGCCAGGGTGCGCCGCTTCCCGACGTTTGGTGCCGCGAGTAGGTCCGCGTAGTTCGGCCTAGGCCCCTGCTAGCTCCGGCTAGTGGGGGCCTTTGCTGTCCGCACCCGCTACAGAGTGACGCACGTCATACAGAAGTCAGGTTGGGTTTGCCAACCGGCTCAAGTACCGGAGGGAGACCAACCCCGAGGCCTCCATCTGGCAGGGTCGTCCCTCCCACCGCAACCGGGGAAACAAGGACCAGGGTGGGAGCAAAGGTCAGGACGGGGACCCGGAGCCAGCCCAACCCCCTTCCTGGAGTCACGGTCACCCTCGTTTTTGACTCCAACTAGGGGGTTCACCACACACCCCACCCCAACCCGCTCCGGTGTTTCGCGCTGCCCACAGTGACCGGCCGCGACACCCTCAACCGGTGTGCTCCGGCGCAGTGGCCCACCGGCCGCAGGCCGCGCTGTTCGGGGTCCGCTGCCCGCAGTGACCGGCCGCGACACCGCCAGGCGTCAACGCTCCGGCGCAGGGGCAGGCATCGGCCCCCAGGCCGACCGGGGTTACCCGGCCGTAGGCCGGGACCGCTCGGACCTCGACCACCCGTCCCGTTATGTTTTTGGTGGCCCCGCAATGGAGCCACTGGCCTACGGGCCCGGCATGACTGGATGTCCCCGTCGAACCCATGACCTAAAGGGTGATGTCACCGGGCCCGATAGGTGCCGTCAGAG
>NZ_BAAGZJ010000154.1:0-5164 GCF_054778635.1 Nocardiopsis nanhaiensis | reverse complement strand
TTCGGCGCCGAAATCGCCCCTGGTAGCAAGATCAACTTCGATGAGGCTCCCACCTCTGACCGAAAGCCCGGCGGGACGCGCCCGCCCATGCGCCCGGCCTGATCGGGTCCTTCGTCGCTGGCGGGTCACTGGATTGCGACGCGCTGGCCGAGAAAGCCAGACGGGTGGGCAGGAATCCGGCCGGCCACGGCCGGACCGGGCGAAGCCCGGCCCTTCGGGCCGCAGGCCCGGGGCCCTTCGGGCCCCGAAGGGGCCATCGCCTCCCCGACCACACGTCCTCCGTTTCCTGACAGCCGCCCACCCGCCGTCGCAGCGAAGCGCCTCAAGGTGGAGCGCCACTGACGCGCGCGAAGCGCTCGACGGCGACGACCTTGACGCGCGCAGCGGAGACGGCCACCATCGGGCGGCAGGAAACGGGGAAACCACCCGCACCCGACAACAAACCCCGGCCACCCCGGCCACCCCACCCACCGCGGCCCTGCTCACAGACCCCCACCCACCGTGACTGGCGTGTGCGCTCTACGTTTGCGGGGGTGCGGTTACTGAACGGTTGTGGCTGCCGGGGCTGGGGCTGGGGTTGCGCGCTTGTTGTGCGGGTGCTTTTCCAGGTTGAGTAGGTACTTTTTGCGGTCCAGGCCTCCGGCGTAGCCGGTGAGGCCGCCGGTGGCGCCGATGACTCGGTGGCAGGGGACGATGATGCTGATCGGGTTTCGGCCGTTGGCTGTGCCTACGGCGCGGGAAGCTGTGGGTTTGCCCAGTTCTCCGGCGAGTTCGCCGTAGCTGGCGGTTCCGCCGTAGGGGATGGTGGTGAGTGCTCGCCAGACCTGGAGTTGCCATGCTGTGCCTGTGGGGGCGAGTGGCAGGTCGAAGCTTCGTAGGCCGCCGTTGAAGTAGGCGGTCAGTTGTTTCTCGACGTCGGTGAACACCTTGTGGTTGGCGATCCAGTCCTCCGGGATCGAGTGGGTTCCGTTCTCGGGTGGCGTCTTGACGCCGGTGAGGGCTTCGCCGTCGCCGTGCAGGAGGAGTTGGCCCAGCGGGGAGTCCAGCGTGGTGTAGTGGGTCGGACCTGTGAGTGGGGCTTGGAAGTGCACTGCACCGGTCCTCTGCGGGGTGGCTGCGGGTAGGTTCAGCGGCAGTGCGTTCTGGGTCATTCGGTGTCCCCGTCTTTGAGTGAGGCCCAGAGCAGGTGGGTGGCGTAGGAACGCCACGGGCTCCAGGTTGTGGGTTTTGTTTTTCGGGTGAGGGCGTGTTTCACGCCCAGGTCCGTGGTGAGGAAGACGTCTGGGTCGCCGAGGCCGCGCATGCGGATGTAGCCGGCGGTCCAGGGGCCGATGCCGTGGAGGTTCAGGAGCGCTTTCTCCGCGGTGTCGCGGTCGCTGCCCGGGCCCAGGAGGACCTGGTCGGTGGCGATCGCCCCGGCGAGGTTCACGAGGGCCCTGCCGCGGGACACGGGCATGGAGAGCTTGGTGGGGTCTGCCGCGGCCAGGGCTTGAGGCGTGGGGAAGGTGTGCGTGAGTGTGCCTTCGGGCGCTGTTAGTGGTTGGCCGTACTGGTTGACCAGGCGTTCTGCCAGGGTACGGGCGGCTTGGACGGAGACCTGTTGGCCTAGGACGGCTCGGACCGCTAGTTCTGCGGGGTCTACGTGGCCCGGGGCTCGGATACCCGGGTGCTTCTTGAGGATGGGGCCCAGGACGGGGTCTGGTGAGAGGACCTCGGCTACCGCCTCGGGGTCGGCGTCCAGGTCTAAGAGGTTTCGGCATCGGCGCACGGCGCTGGCCAGGTCTCTTGGGTCGGTCAGCCACAGGCGGCACAGCACGTGGTTCGAACCCGGGGAGAGCTCGGCGGTGGCGGGGCCGTGCGGCAGGTTGAGGGTGCGGCGGTAGGTGCTTTCGCTGTACTCCTCGATACCGGGGACCGCGCGGGCTCCGAGGAAGGCGAGCATACCGGTGAGGTCGATCCGGCCCCGGTAGGGAAGCCGGAGCGCTAATGCTCCTGGGGGCGCCGGTGTCTGGTTGTTGGCAGCGCTGCGCATCTGGGTGGGGGAGCGGTCGAAGACCGCCCGGATGGTTTCGTTGAACTGGCGGATACTCGCGAAACCCGAAGCGAAGGCGGCGTCCGCCATGGGCATGTCCGTGGTTTCCACGAGGATCCGGGCGGTGTGGGCCCGCTCAGTGCGGGCCAGTGCCAGTGGGCCCGCGCCCAGTTCAGCTGTGAGGAGGCGGTTCAGTTGGCGCTCGCTGTAGCCGAGGGTGTCGGCGACCGAGCCGACCCCGCCGCGGTCGATCGCGCCGTCGTGGATCAGGCGGACCGCCCGGCCGACGATGTCGGCCCGCATGTTCCACTCGGGTGAACCCGGGACCGTGTCCGGGCGGCAGCGTTTGCAGGCGCGGTAGCCCGACTCCTGCGCCGCTGCCGCTGAGCGGTAGAAGTGGACGTTCTCACGGCGCGGGGTGACCGCCGGGCAGCTGGGGCGGCAGTAGATACCGGTGGTGCGCACGGCGGTGTAGAAGACCCCGTCGAAGCGGGAGTCCCTGCTGTGCACTGCGCGGTAGCGCTGCTCGTCGTCCATCACGCCACCCATGATCACTGACCGAACGAGGTGGGTGCTGGCGGTTTTCGGACATTACTCTCCGCCGTGTTCTGCCAGGTACTGGATGTAGACGGGGCGCAGGGCCTCTTGGACGTCGGTGTCGGTCTCCGTGGACAGCGCTTCGTACAGGAACCCTGAGGCCTGGGCGACACTGGCTTCGCTGGCGTCCATGTTGCCCGCGATGGCCTCGGCGGCCGGGATCAGCCCTAGCAGCCGCCAGAAGAAACGGACGTCCCAGCGCCGCTTCGCGAGCTCCACGGCGCGGTCGCGCAGGTCCTCGGTGCTGGTGTGCTCGAAACCGGTGGCGTAGTCGTCCATATCCGGACAATACCCGGCCCCTGAGCCGGGCACTCGTTCGTGACCTGCGTTACTCTGCTGACGAGTTCATCATCTCCTCCCCGAGCGCTCGGGGGACCCCCACAAGGGGCGCCGGGCGCGGCGGGGAACGTAGTGAGGGGTACGTCATGGCCGAGGCCGCCGCACGAGTTGTCGTCGCGAAACCGGGACTGGACGGGCACGACCGGGGGGTCAAGATCGTCGCCAGGGTCCTGCGTGACGCCGGGGTCGAGGTCATCTACACGGGTCTGCGCCAGACCCCGGAGATGATCGTCGCCGCCGCGCTCCAGGAGGATGCCGACGCCATCGGGCTGTCCGTGCTCTCGGGAGCCCACATGACCATGTTCGGTCGGGTGATGGAGCTTCTGCGCGAGAACGACGCCACAGACATCCGGGTGTTCGGCGGGGGCATCATCCCCGACTCCGACATCGCGGAACTGGAGGCCCTAGGGGTCGCCAGGATCTTCACGCCTGGGGCACCCACCGCGGAGATCGCGGAGTGGGTGCGCGATAACATCCGGCCCGCGCACGCCGCCTGACGTGACGTTCGTCGCATCCCGGGAGATGTCCGATCTGGGGCGGTAACGGCTCGGATCGGTGTTATCGGCCGTGTTGCTGATCACAGATTTTCCCACGTGAGGGCGGCGGCATTGCCGCATGAGCGGCTTTTGAGTCCGTTCTCACCGGGGCAACGCCGCCCCGGTGTCCGGCTGCCGGACCGCGGGCGACTAAGCTTTGCGCATGTCGCGGGTGGCAAGGCCGCGGCGATCTCGAACTCTGTAGGCGGCTCAGCCCCACCGGGGCATGCGTCGTGTGACACCTACTCAGTACGTCACCGCCGAACCGGACACGCCACCCCGGTACACACTTGAGCCAGCGAGTTACAAGGACGGACCCTCGTGGACCTGTTCGAATACCAGGCGAAGGAACTCTTCGCAGAGTACGGAGTTCCCGTACCCCAGGGGAAGGTGGCGAGCACGGCCGCTGAGGCGCGTGCCATCGCTGATGAGTTCGCCGCCGCGGGCAAGACCCGCGTCGTCGTGAAGGCCCAGGTCAAGACCGGTGGCCGCGGTAAGGCCGGTGGCGTGAAGGTGGCCGACGGCCCCGAGGACGCCCAGGCCAAGGCCGAGGAGATCCTCGGCATGGACATCAAGGGCCACACGGTCCACCGCGTCCTGGTGGAGGAGGCGAGTGACATCGCCGAGGAGTACTACTTCTCCTTCCTCCTCGACCGCGCCAACCGTGACTTCCTCGCCATCTGCTCCAAAGAGGGCGGCGTGGAGATCGAGGAGGTCGCCGAGACCAACCCCGACGCCGTAGCGAAGATCTCGATCGACGCCCTGAAGGGCGCGCCGGCCGACGTCGCCGCGGAGATCGTCAAGGCGGGCAAACTGCCCGAGGCCGCCGTCGCGGGTGCCACCGAGATCGTCACCAAGCTCTGGGACGCCTTCGTCGGCAAGGACGCCACCCTCGCGGAGGTGAACCCGCTGATCCTGACCTCCGGCGGCCGGGTCGTCGCCCTCGACGGCAAGGTGACCCTGGACGAGAACGCCGAGTTCCGCCAGGACCTGGACAGCCTCACCTTTGATGAGGAGGGTGACCCGCTCGAGGTCGCCGCCAAGGCCAAGGGCCTGAACTACGTCAAGCTCGACGGCGAGGTCGGCATCATCGGTAACGGTGCCGGTCTGGTCATGTCGACCCTGGACGTGGTCGCCTACGCCGGTGAGGAGCACGGTGGTGTCAAGCCCGCCAACTTCCTCGACATCGGTGGTGGTGCCTCCGCCGAGGTGATGGCCAACGGGCTGGAGATCATCCTGGGCGACCCCGGGGTCAAGAGCGTCTTCGTCAACGTCTTCGGTGGCATCACCGCCTGTGACGCGGTGGCCAACGGCATCGTGCAGGCGCTGGAGCTGTTGGAGAAGCGCGGCGACGACGTCAGCAAGCCGCTGGTGGTGCGTCTGGACGGCAACAACGCCGACCTGGGCCGCCAGATCCTGGAGGAGCGCGCCCACCCGGCCGTTCGCCGGGTGGACACGATGGACGGCGCCGCCGCTCAGGCCGCCGAGCTCGCGGCGAAGTAGGGGACGGAACACACCATGGCTATCTTCCTCAACAAGGACAGCAAGGTGCTGGTCCAGGGCATGACCGGCTCTGAGGGCACCAAGCACACCCGTCGGATGCTCGCTTCGGGCACCAATGTCGTGGGTGGCGTGAACCCGCGCAAGGCCGGGCAGAGCG
>NZ_BAAGZJ010000153.1:0-5241 GCF_054778635.1 Nocardiopsis nanhaiensis | reverse complement strand
AGCACCTCGCCCGCCGCCCCCAGGGGCACGTCCCGGTTAAAGAAGGCGGTGGTCTCGTCCCGGGCAGCGGCCACCGCGGTATCCACCGGGGTGTGCCCGGTGGGGGTGGGTGCTTCAGGAGAGATCGTCATTCTTCTATTGTAAGAGAAAAGGTCGGAGAATGGAAGTCTGCCGCTGGTTCGAACTGAATTCATGACTTTCGCCAGGGGTGCCCCCTGGCTTTCTTCTAGCCCCCAATTCAGGCCACCTGGTGTGGTGTTTATGCCCACCTGGAATTCCAGGTTTCTCAGTTCTTTTCGCCGCGCACATGGACCAGCCGCGACACCCGCAACCGTCAAAGCGCCGGCGCAGTGGCTGGCATCGGCCCCCGGCCGGAGGCCGCCGTGGTTCGCAGCAGAGCATGACCGGCCGCGACACCGCCAGGCGTCACCGCTCCGGCGGAGTGGCAGCTGACGGCCGCCAGGCCGTGCTTGTGCCGTTGGGCCCTTCTGGCCCCGAAGGGGCCATCGCCTCCCCGACCACACGTCCCCCGTTTCCTGATAGCCGCCGACCCGCCGTCGTAGCGAAGCGGGTCAAGGTGGAGCGCCGTTGACGCGCGAAGCGCTCGATGGCGACGACCTTGAGGCGCGTAGCGGAGACGGCCACCATCGGGCGGCAGGAAACGGGGAAACCCGCACCGGAAAGAAACCCCATACCTGCTGGGAGCTCCTGCTGGGAGCTCCTGTGTCTGTGACACAGGGGTACACCCCGTCTGTGACGCAGGGGCCACCCCAAAGGCAGGGGTGTCCAGCCCTCTTCGTCAGCGGCCTCAGGCCCCGCGACCAAAGAGGAGGGCCGTGGAAGCCGTAGCGTCCGATATGCCCTAATCTTGCGGGGTTGCCTCAAACCTTCTCCCAGAACGGCCGCCGTGTTCTTCATCCCGCTCGTGCTGTGGGCTCGTCAGCGGATGCGCCACTACCCGGGCGCCGTCCGCGCCAGTCTGGCTGCAGGGGGGTCCGGCGCGTTCATCGTGATGCTGCTCCTGGGCACTTCCTACGGGGTCCAGCCGCCGCCGGGGGAGGAGGACCGGGTGCGCTGCTCTCCGGTCGTGTGGGTGGGCCCGTCTCTGTGGGACGACCGTCAGGACTGGGGCGGGGACCTCGAGCAGGTGCTGCGCCAGGAGTGGGTGGACACCTCCTGCTCCGAACGCCAGAAACGCCGTGCAGCGCTGTCGTTTGCTCTGGCACTGCCCTCGACACTGTGCTTCACCTACGCCATCGTGAAGCTCCCCCGCGGCAGGGAGGGGGAGGCCTAGGAACCCCTGGAGACAGATACCGTCCCGGGAGTATCAGGCCCTGCGCCAGAAGGGTGAGGTGTCGGGCAGGGCCGAGCGCAGGACCTGGGCCAGGTGGGTGCCGGAGCGCTCGGTTCCCTGGGCGATCTGGGTACGGCAGGAGAAGCCGTCCGCCAGGACCAGGGTGTCGGCGCCGGCCTCGCGGACCTTGGGGTACAGCTCGCGTTCGGCGCAGGACTGGGACACCTCCCAGTGTCCGCGCTCGAATCCGAAGTTCCCGGCCAGGCCGCAGCAGCCGGAACCGATCTCGTCGGCGTCCACCCCCAACCGGGCCAGTACCGTCCGGTCCGCCGAGTACGATCCCTTGGCCTCCTGGTGGCAGTGCACCTGGGAGACGGCGGCGGCCGCCAACCGGCCGAACGGCCACGGCCCCCGGTGCTCGGCGACGATCTCGGCCAGCGTGCGGGTCCGCTCGGACAACAGCCGTGCACGCGGGTCGCCGGGCAGCAGTTCCACGGTCTCGTCGCGCAGCATCACGGTGCACGACGGCTCCAGGCCGACCACCGGGTACCCGGCCGCCAACTGGTCCCCGAGCGCGTCCAAGGTGCGGGACAGCGCCCTCTTCGTGAGGGCGAGCTGCCCGGTGGAGTGCCAGGTCAGGCCGCAGCACACACTGCCAGCCGGCATCTCCACGCGGTAGCCCAGAGCCTCCAGCACCTCGACGGCGGCCCGGCCCACCTCGGGCTGGTGGAAGTTGGTGAACGTGTCCGGCCACAGCACCACCGCGGGGCGCCCCTCCGAGGGTCCTCCCGGCGGCGCGCCCCGCCGGGAACGGAACCAGCGGGTCAGCGGCCGCGGGGCGAACCTGATCATCCCGCGCTTCGGTTCGATCCCGCCGAGGCGCTTGACCACGGCCGCCAGAGGCCGCACCGACAGCAGCGCGTTCACGGCCCCGGAGAGCGGACGGGCGAGGGTGACCAAGCGCGACCACAGGGGCAGCCACCCCATGGAGTAGTGCGCGGCCGGGCGGACCCGCCGCCGGTAGTGGTGGTGCAGGAACTCCGCCTTGTAGGTGGCCATGTCCACGTTGACCGGGCACTCGCTGGCACACGCCTTGCAGGACAGGCACAGGTCCAGGGCGTCGTGGACCTCCTTGGAGCGGTAGCCGTCGGTCAGCGCGTCGCCGCGGAGCATCTCGGCCAGCAGCCGGGAGCGGCCGCGGGTGGAGTGCACTTCGTCGCGGGTGGCCCGGTAGGACGGGCACATGGCGCCGTTGTCGACGTCCCGGCAGGCCCCCACCCCCACGCAGCGGTTGACCGCGCTGGCGAAGGAGCCGCCGTCGTCGTGGAAGGCGTGCACGGGGGTGAGGGACAGGGCGTCGTGGCCCGGGCCGGGGCGCACGGAGGCGTCCAAGGAGAGGGGGTCGGTGATCACCCCCGGGTTGAGCACGCCGTCCGGGTCGAAGAAGGCCTTGAACTCGCCGAACGCCCGCACCACTTCGGGGGAGAACACGCGCGGGAGCAGCTCGGAGCGGGCCCGGCCGTCCCCGTGCTCGCCGGAGACCGAACCGCCGTGCCGCGCCACCAGGTCGGCCGCCTCGCCGACGAACGAGCGGTAGGCGGCCAGCCCGTCCTCGCTGCCCAAGGTGAAGTCCGCCCGCATGTGCAGGCAGCCTTCGCCGAAGTGCCCGAACGGCACTCCGCGCAGCCCGTGCCGGCCCAGCAGCGCGTACAGCTCCTTGAGGTAGGACCCCAAACGCTCGGGCGGCACCGCCGAGTCCTCCCAGCCGGGCCACGCCTCACCGCCGTCGGCCATGCGGGTGACGATCCCGGCAGCGGACTCCCGGATGTGCCACAGTGCCCGCACCCGCTCGGGGTCGGCCACGACCAGCGAGGTGACCCCGCCGGAGCAACCGCGGGCCACCTCGGCGCCGTGCGCGGCCCGTTCCCGGGCCGCGGCCGTGTCCTCGCCGCCGTACTCGCAGTACAGCCAGCCGCCGCCGGGCGGCAGCTCTTCCCCGGCCGAGGCCCGGCCCGGCCGGGACCGCAGGATGGACAGCAGGTCCGAGGCCATCCCCTCCACGGTGAGGGCACCGCTCGCGGCCAGGTGCGGTGCGGCGTCCGCCGCGGCGTACACGTCGGGGAAGCCCAGGACCAGGAGGACGGTGGACTTGGGCGCCTCCACCAGCCGGACCCGGGCCTCGGTGACCAGACCGCAGGTGGCCTCGCTTCCCACCAGCGCCTTGGCGACGTCGAACCCGTTCTCCGGCAGCAGGTGGTGCAGGCCGTAGCCGGAGAGCTTGCGGGAGAACGTTCCGAGCTCGGTTCGCAGCGGCGCCAGGAGCCCGGACCGCCACTCCTTCAGCCGCCGGTCGAGCCCCGGGTCGCCGCTGCTGCCGCGGGTGGCCGTCAGCGAGCGGCCGTCGGCGAGCAGGTGGGTGAGTGCGACGACGTTGTCGGCGGTGGACCCCCAGGCCACCGAGTGCGAGCCGCACGCGTTGTTGCCGATCATCCCGCCGAGCGTGCACCGCGAGTGCGTGGAGGGGTCGGGGCCGAAGGTCAGGCCGTGCACCCGGGCCGAGCGGCGCAGGTCGTCCAGGACCGCGCCCGGCTGCACGACGGCCTCCGCCGCGTCCGGGTCGACCGACACGACCCGGTTCATGTGCCGGGAGAAGTCGAGCACCACACCCTCGCTCAGGGCGTTGCCCGCCACCGACGTGCCGCCGCCCCTGGCGGTCACGGGCAGCCCGTGACCGCGTGCCACCTCCACCGCCCGCGCCGCGTCGTCGGCGTCGCGCGGTTCGACGACCAGCGCGGGGACGGCACGGTAGACGGACGCGTCCGAGGTGTAGGCGGCACGGGCGGTGAGGTCGTCGCGGACGACGTCCGCACCGCCGCGGCCGAGTGCGTCGCGCATCGCGCGCGCGACGTCACGGGGGTTGCCCATGGGGCGGTCTCCTGTCCGTGGCGGGGCTTTCGGCCGGTTCGGTGGAGGGGCCCGGTCAGCTGATGAAACCGTGCTCGCTGAGGAAGTACAGGGCTGCCTCGTCCGGGCTGGCCCCGTCCAGGTCGACCATGCCGTTGAGCTCGATGATGGTCTCCTCGGTGAGCGCCTCGCCCAGCTCCGTGCCCAGTTCGTCGAGCCCGGGGTGCTGGTCGACGCTCTCCTGGCGTGCGGTGAGGGCGGCCAGCTGGGTGGTGAAGAACGTGTCGGAGTCCTCGACCACTTCCAGGTCCAGGGAGTCGATCCGCGCGTCCGTCGTGAAGATCTCCGCGAAGTTGCAGGGGCTGCCCCTGGCGACGTTGACGTAGTTCAGCGCCAGGTCCATCTGATAGGCGTCGGCGGCCCTGAACGGGGCGTCGTAGAAGTCCTGGAACCTCTCCCACTCGCGGTCCATGAACTCGGCGGCGCCGCAGAACGTGGCCTCCTCCGGGTGCTCGTGCACGAACTCGGACAGCTGGTCGAGCGAGTCGACCGAGCCCACCGGCTCGGGTGCGTCGGCCGCCCGCGCGACGGCGTACTGGTTGCCGAACTGCGCTGGTCCGAGCCAGGCGATCCCGTTCCGGTCGAGGTCCTCCTCCGCGGTGCGGTCGAACTGCTCCATGCCGTCGTGGATGACCTCCTCCTCTTGGAGGAACTGGGTCCACCCGGTCCCGGCGTACTCCCAGTAGAGGTCCACGTCCCCGTTCTCCAAGGCGGTCCGCAGGATGTTGGACCCCATCAGGCCCGTCTGGTCGTCCGCCTCGGCCCCCGCGGCCTGCAGGGCGTAGTAGGTGATCTTGCCGAGGATGACGCTCTCGGTGAACTCCTTGGAGGAGACCGACAGGCTGGCCCCCTCGAGGTCGATGTCCTGGGCGATACTGCCGCCGTCCAGGTCCACGTCTTCGGGACCGGGGCCGGAAGCGGTGTCCGCTCCGCTCGGGGCGCCGCAGGCGCCCGCGGCCCGGAGGACGGCGACGCCTGCGGCG
>NZ_BAAGZJ010000152.1:0-5490 GCF_054778635.1 Nocardiopsis nanhaiensis | reverse complement strand
CGCCGATTTGGCGGGGTGCGGAACACCTGATAAAGTAAAGAACACAAAGAAGCGGAAACGCAGACGCCTTCCACGGAAGAGCAGCCAGGGCGAGAGTTCAGGCGCTTGTACGGGAAGAGTGATTGTTTCTTGAGAACTCAACAGCGCGTGTTTGATTTTCTTTAAGCCATGTTTGTTTTGGCCCCGACGCACCGTAGGTGCGTAGGGTTCCTTTGATTAACCAACGCGAGTTGGTTGGTCAGGATTTCTTCTAGGTTTGCCCACCCCAGGCTGCACCCCTTTGCGGGTCGCCGGGATGGGTTGTTGGACCTTTATGGAGAGTTTGATCCTGGCTCAGGACGAACGCTGGCGGCGTGCTTAACACATGCAAGTCGAGCGGTAAGGCCCTTCGGGGTACACGAGCGGCGAACGGGTGAGTAACACGTGAGCAACCTGCCCCTGACTCTGGGATAAGCGGTGGAAACGCCGTCTAATACCGGATACGACACACCGTCTCATGGCGTGTGTGTGGAAAGTTTTTTCGGTCAGGGATGGGCTCGCGGCCTATCAGCTTGTTGGTGGGGTAAAGGCCTACCAAGGCGATTACGGGTAGCCGGCCTGAGAGGGCGACCGGCCACACTGGGACTGAGACACGGCCCAGACTCCTACGGGAGGCAGCAGTGGGGAATATTGCACAATGGGCGAAAGCCTGATGCAGCGACGCCGCGTGGGGGATGACGGCCTTCGGGTTGTAAACCTCTTTTACCATCAACGCAGGCTCCGGGTTCTCCCGGGGTTGACGGTAGGTGGGGAATAAGGACCGGCTAACTACGTGCCAGCAGCCGCGGTAATACGTAGGGTCCGAGCGTTGTCCGGAATTATTGGGCGTAAAGAGCTCGTAGGCGGCGTGTCGCGTCTGCTGTGAAAGACCGGGGCTTAACTCCGGTTTGGCAGTGGATACGGGCACGCTAGAGGTAGGTAGGGGAGACTGGAATTCCTGGTGTAGCGGTGAAATGCGCAGATATCAGGAGGAACACCGGTGGCGAAGGCGGGTCTCTGGGCCTTACCTGACGCTGAGGAGCGAAAGCATGGGGAGCGAACAGGATTAGATACCCTGGTAGTCCATGCCGTAAACGTTGGGCGCTAGGTGTGGGGACTTTCCACGGTTTCCGCGCCGTAGCTAACGCATTAAGCGCCCCGCCTGGGGAGTACGGCCGCAAGGCTAAAACTCAAAGGAATTGACGGGGGCCCGCACAAGCGGCGGAGCATGTTGCTTAATTCGACGCAACGCGAAGAACCTTACCAAGGTTTGACATCACCCGTGGACCTGTAGAGATACAGGGTCATTTAGTTGGTGGGTGACAGGTGGTGCATGGCTGTCGTCAGCTCGTGTCGTGAGATGTTGGGTTAAGTCCCGCAACGAGCGCAACCCTTATTCCATGTTGCCAGCACGTAGTGGTGGGGACTCATGGGAGACTGCCGGGGTCAACTCGGAGGAAGGTGGGGACGACGTCAAGTCATCATGCCCCTTATGTCTTGGGCTGCAAACATGCTACAATGGCCGGTACAATGGGCGTGCGATACCGTAAGGTGGAGCGAATCCCTTAAAGCCGGTCTCAG
This sequence comes from Nocardiopsis nanhaiensis, assembly GCF_054778635.1. NCBI lineage: Bacteria > Bacillati > Actinomycetota > Actinomycetes > Streptosporangiales > Nocardiopsidaceae > Nocardiopsis > Nocardiopsis nanhaiensis. The sequence continues at coordinate 3,891 of NZ_BAAGZJ010000152.1, read as the reverse complement.
TTCGGATTGGGGTCTGCAACTCGACCCCATGAAGGTGGAGTCGCTAGTAATCGCGGATCAGCAACGCCGCGGTGAATACGTTCCCGGGCCTTGTACACACCGCCCGTCACGTCATGAAAGTCGGCAACACCCGAAACTTGTGGCCTAACCCCTTGTGGGAGGGAATGAGTGAAGGTGGGGCTGGCGATTGGGACGAAGTCGTAACAAGGTAGCCGTACCGGAAGGTGCGGCTGGATCACCTCCTTTCTAAGGAGTCTTTTTCAGATCAGCTTTTTCCTATGGCTGGTCGGACTCGGAAGTGGACCCGACGGTGGGAGCCCTGGTGGTTCTCCTGTTCGGGAGTGGCTGAAGAAAATTGGACTTTTCCTCCGGCGGTCTAGAAGCGTCGGGGGGCGCGCTGTTGGGTGTCTGAGGAAGCAACCTGTGTGGTTGGTTTCCCTCTTGCCACCTCCGGTAACTCCCGCCTCTGGTGGTCCTTCGGGGCCTTGGGGCGGTTTGAGGTAGGGGAGTTTGTGGTTGGTGTTTTGATTTGTGAATAGTGTGCGCGAGCATCTTATTATCTGTAGTGGCCAAGTGATAGTGGCACACGGTGGATGCCTTGGCATCAGGCGCCGATGAAGGACGTGGGAGGCCACGATAGGCCGCGGGGAGCTGTCAACCGAGCTTTGATCCGCGGGTGTCCGAATGGGGAAACCTAGCCCGAGTTGTGTCGGGTTGCCGCTACCTGAATGTATAGGGTAGTTGGTGGTGACGCGGGGAAGTGAAACATCTCAGTACCCGTAGGAAGAGTAAACAACAGTGATTCTCTTAGTAGTGGTGAGCGAACGGGGATGAGGCTAAACCGTATGCGTGTGATAGACGACAGTCGTTGCGTGTGCGGGGTTGTGGGGTGCATCTTTTCGGGTCTGTCGGCCCGGAGCGCTGATGGTTCTTCTAGCTGAATCCGTTGGGAAGCGGTACCGGAGTGGGTGAGAGTCCCGTAGGTGAAGGAAGAGTCTAGGTGTTGGTGTGTTCCCGAGTAGCGCGGAGCCCGAGAAATTCCGTGTGAATCTGGCAGGACCACCTGCTAAGCCAAAATACGTCCTGATGACCGATAGTGCACTAGTACCGTGAGGGAAAGGTGAAAAGTGCCCCGGTGAGGGGTCGTGAAATAGTACCTGAAACCGTGTGCTGTCAAGCCGTCAGAGCTGAAGCTGGTCTTTGGTGATGGCGTGCCTTTTGAAGAATGAGCCTGCGAGTCATGGTGTGTGGCGAGGTTAACCCGGGTGGGGTAGCCGTAGGGAAACCGAGTCTGAATAGGGCGTTGGAGTCGCATGCTGTGGACCCGAAGCGGAGTGATCTACCCATGTCCAGGGTGAAGCGGGGGTAAGACCTCGTGGAGGCCCGAACCCACCAGAGTTGAAAATCTGGGGGATGAGGTGTGGGTAGGGGTGAAAGGCCAATCAAACTCCGTGATAGCTGGTTCTCCCCGAAATGCATTTAGGTGCAGCGTCACGTGTTTCTTGCTGGAGGTAGAGCTACTGTTTGGCTGATGGGCCCGACCAGGTTACTGACGTCAGACAAACTCCGAATGCCGGTGAAGTGAAGCGTGGCAGTGAGACTGCGGGGGATAAGCTTCGTAGTCGAGAGGGAAACAGCCCAGATCATCAGCTAAGGCCCCTAAGCGTGTGCTAAGTGGGAAAGGTTGTGGAGTTGCCCAGACAACCAGGAGGTTGGCTTAGAAGCAGCCATCCTTTAAAGAGTGCGTAATAGCTCACTGGTCAAGTGGTTCTGCGCCGATAATGTAGCGGGGCTGAAGTACACCGCCGAAGCTGTGAAGCTCCGAGTTTTCTCGGGGTTGGTAGGGGAGCGTCGTGCATCCACAGAAGCTGCCGAGTGATCGTGTGGTGGAGGGTGTGCGAGTGAGAATGCAGGCATGAGTAGCGAGAGCAGCGTGAGAAACGTTGCCGCCGATTGACTAAGGGTTCCTGGGGCAGGTTAATCCGCCCAGGGTGAGTCTGGACCTAAGGCGAGGCCGACAGGCGTAGTCGATGGATAACGGGTTGATATTCCCGTACCCGTGCACGAGCGTCCAGTACTGAGGCCTTTGATGCTAACCACGCTGGTTCTTGGCACTCCCTTCGGGGAGGGCCTGTGGACCGGTCTGGGATCCGATTTGGTAGTAGGTAAGTGATGGGGTGACGCAGGAGGGTAGCTCTACCCGGCGGTGGTTGTCCGGGGGTAAGCGTGTAGGCCGGTGTGTAGGCAAATCCGCACACCGTGGTGGCTGAGACGTGATGCCGAGCCGTTTTTGGTGAAGTGAGTGATCCCATGCTGTCGAGAAAAGCCTCTAGCGAGTTCGTGTGTGGCCAGTACCCTAAACCGACGCAGGTGGTCAGGTAGAGAATACCGAGGCGTTCGGGTGAACCATGGTTAAGGAACTCGGCAAATTGTCCCCGTAACTTTGGGAGAAGGGGAGCCCTGTCTGGTGATGGACCTTTGCGTCTTGAGCTGGGTGGGGTCGCAGATAGCGGGGGGAAGCGACTGTTTATTAAAAACACAGGTCCGTGCGAAGTCGTAAGACGCTGTATACGGACTGACGCCTGCCCGGTGCTGGAACGTTAAGAGGACTGGTTAGTGGGTTTTGGCCCGCGAAGCTAGGAATCTAAGCGCCAGTAAACGGCGGTGGTAACTATAACCATCCTAAGGTAGCGAAATTCCTTGTCGGGTAAGTTCCGACCTGCACGAATGGCGTAACGACTTCCCCACTGTCTCAACCATGGGCCCGGTGAAATTGCACTACGAGTAAAGATGCTCGTTTCGCGCAGCAGGACGGAAAGACCCCGGGACCTTCACTATAGCTTGACATTGGTGTTTGGGATGGTTTGTGTAGGATAGGTGGGAGCCGTTGATACTGCCACGCTAGTGGTGGTGGAGGCGTTGGTGAAATACCACTCTGACTGTTTCGGGCATCTAACTTTGGACCGTGATCCGGTTCGGGGACAGTGTCTGGTGGGTAGTTTAACTGGGGCGGTTGCCTCCTAAAGAGTAACGGAGGCGCCCAAAGGTTCCCTCAGCCTGGTTGGTAATCAGGTGTTGAGTGTAAGTGCACAAGGGAGCTTGACTGTGAGACGGACGTGTCGAGCAGGAGCGAAAGCTGGGACTAGTGATCCGGCACCGGCGTGTGGAAGCGGTGTCGCTCAACGGCTAAAAGGTACCCCGGGGATAACAGGCTGATCTTCCCCAAGAGTCCATATCGACGGGATGGTTTGGCACCTCGATGTCGGCTCGTCGCATCCTGGGGCTGTAGTTGGTCCCAAGGGTTGGGCTGTTCGCCCATTAAAGCGGCACGCGAGCTGGGTTTAGAACGTCGTGAGACAGTTCGGTCCCTATCCGCTGTGCGCGTTGGAGACTTGAGAAGGGCTGTCCCTAGTACGAGAGGACCGGGACGGACGAACCTCTGGTGTGCCAGTTGTTCTGCCAAGGGCATGGCTGGTTTGCTACGTTCGGGAGAGATAACCGCTGAAAGCATCTAAGCGGGAAGCTTGCTTCGAGATGAGGTCTCCTGCCTCCTTTGAGAGGGTAAGGCCCCCTGTAGACGACGGGGTTGATAGGCCGGGTGTGGAAGCCTTGTGAGGGGTGGAGCTGACCGGTACTAATAGGCCGAGGGCTTGTCCGCTGCAGATAATTGGGTGCTCGCGCATATTTGTTCACGAAGCTTGCTCGTGGCTGCTGTTCCCCTGTGGGTTGGGGTTGAGTGGTGGTTGTGGGTGTTGGTTTCCGTGGTGGTTTTGGCAGGAGGGTCACACTCGGTCTCATTTCGAACCCGGTCGTTAAGTCTCCTTGCGCTGATGGTACTGCCCTGTGGTGGGGTGGGAGAGTAGGTCGCTGCCACGGTTTTTCTTTGGGGGG
>NZ_BAAGZJ010000151.1:0-6005 GCF_054778635.1 Nocardiopsis nanhaiensis | reverse complement strand
CTCGAACACCTGCGCGGCTCCGCACTCGGGTTCCGCAACCTGACCAACTACATCGCCCGAAGCCTGCTCGAGACCGGCGGCTTCGGACCCCAACTCCTACACCCCCGATTGGGATGAGCCATCAAAGCGGGACGTCCCGACAAGAGTCCTCAGCTCGTTTTCCTCGTCTAGCTGATTTGCGATCCCGCGCACCGCCGCAAACGAGGAAGTAGCACGATGAATTCGCCGCTGTGCCTCCCGGACCGCCTCGATCGCCGCCACGCGCTCCGCTTCGAAGGCACGGAGACGTTCGCGAGTGAGGCGCTCCGCGTTCGCGCGGTAATCGCCCTTGATCCGCGACCGGGCCGCCCTAGCGTCGGACGCGGCGATCATTACCGTGGTGTTCGCCAGACGGTTCGTGTTCTCCGCGCGGCTGAGAGCCTCGTCAAGCTCCTTTTGAGCTCCGGCCGCAGTGGCTACCGGGTCACCATTGGGAACCCGCAGAGCCGCAGCCTCAGCACCGTCACGGGCCCGCGTAGCGGCTTTAACCGCATGCTCCGCCTCTTCGGCGGACAGGTGATACTTGTCGGCCCTCTCGATACGCTCCGAAAGTGGCTCAACGAGCGGTGCAAGCGTGGTGACCTCAGTCGCGGAACGGCGAAGCGTCGCCAACACTTTCCGCGCGTCCGCTAGATCGTTTTCACGGCGATCCGCGTCCGACAGACCGACGTCCAACGGGTCGGTACCGGGAACGACCGGAGTAGCGTCATGGAAAGCATCTGCGGGAAGCCCTTCGATGGGCTTGGTGTAAAGGGCCATCAGGCACCCCCGAGACGCTGACGAATCGCGGCAGCAAGCTTGTCGGTATTGTCGATCGATCGCGGTTCGGGCTCCGAGTCGACTCGGGCAGAAGGCGCGAGATCGGCCAGCTTGGCCGCGTTGGCCCGAACGCTGGCGTAATCCTCGCCCTTGAGTGAGCGAACGATGTCCGCGCGGACGCCCGTGGCACCCGCGATACCGTCTACCTCGGCTTCTGAAAGCGAGAACGGCTCCGGGTCGGGCGTTGCGGTGGCGGTGGTCATGGGTCAATCCTCTCCGTTGGTGTTCTTAGCGTCCGGTTCGCGGGAAGGTCGTCGGCCCCGCGCCCCGGGGAAGGGGGTAACCAAAAAAACGGTTACCCACTAGAGTTCCTATAGACGTGTAAGGAGGTCTGAGTGGTAACCGTTTTTTTCGGTTACCGGAGAACCGGAGCGTAGCTAGGTCGCCACGCTCCGGCATTGTTGTTACTTAACGGCTCTGCCCGAACACGTCGCGTTCTTCCGCGTGCTCTGCCGCGTGTTCGATCGGTGTCACATTCGCGGGAAGGGCCGTCGCGGGACCTCCGTAGTCGGGCATAAGGCGGATTCCGTAGAACACCTTTCCGTCAGCCTTGGTCTGGCCTTCCGTGACGCCCTGTTCACTTAGCCGCGTCTTGACCCAAGAGGGCTGGTACTTCCCGGACGGGTGCCCGTTGTCTCCGCGCCATTCCTTTAGGGCCCGGTTGAACTCGGATCGCTTGACCTTGTGGTCCGCGTCGAACTCGAATAGGTCGCTGATCATGTCCTGTAGCGGGTTGACCGCTTCCCGGTGCTCCCGTGTGGTGGCCTCGACAGCTTCGGGCGAGACAAGCCCGTTGGCGTAGTATTCAACCGCTCCGCGTACGGCCCACGCGGCGATTCCCTCGGCTTCTTTGGTGAGGTCCGCGTCTAGCGATCGGTCTTCCCGCCCGGCGAAGGACTGTCCGAACTCGACTGCCCGCACACGGGCCCATAGGGCGGCACCCGTGGTTTTGAAGTCGGGCAGGTAGTTGGATTGCAAGATGATCAGGTACCCGGGAACGTATTCGAACGCGGCCCCATACAGTTGCCGCGCCTGGATAGCGTCGCCTCCCGCGTGTCGCTTGAGTAGCTCCGCGTCTAGGGGTACGCCTTCTGCCCCTTCGGACGCGGTAACTACGCGCGCACTCTTGAGCCGCGCGATCGCCTCGGTGTGTGTCCCTGATCCCTTCTCGAACACGGAGAATTCGGTGTCCATGATCAGGGCCGGGCCAAACGCGGACTTCATGGCGCGTAGCAGTGTGCCCTTGCCGTTGCGGCCTTGGGAGCCGAAGAACACGCCGAAGCAGTGTTCGCGGTTCTCGCCGGTGATGCCGTAGCCCATGAGCACCCGGAGATAGTCGCGAACGCCGTTGTCTTCGGGGTGTGCGTCCTTGAGGAACTGCTCAAAGCGGGGGGCTTCCGCGTCCGGCCGGTAGTCGACGCTGGCAATCTGCGTGAGCCGATCGGCCGCGTTGTGTTCGCGGAGTTCGCCCGTGCGAAGGTCCACAGTGCCGTTCCGGAACGTCAAAAGGTGCTTGTGTGCGTCGAACTCGCGGACGTCTACGCGGACGCTATCGAGGGTCTGGAGCTCCCTAGCGATATAGCTTCGATGGTTGCCGCGCTGTAGCACGTTGGCCGCGTCAAGCATCCAATTCTTGTCGCTCTGTCCGTATCCTCGGTAGAGAAGTCGCGCGGCTTCCGTCATAGCCTGCCGTACGGGCGCGTCGTCGGCTTGAGCGTCCCACACCTTGCCGGTCCATTTCATCCACCCGAGTTCGGGGGAGAACAGGAACTTGCCTTTTACGGTGTCCGCGACGAATTCAGCGTAGGCGACGTGTTGGTACGTCCCGTCGGCCTTGGAAAGGCGGTGCTCCCACGCGGGGTCGATACGCGCGGCTTCGTCGTCAACGATGACGGGTCCGGCGGTTTGAGCTTGCAGCGTGGCGAGGATATCGGCCGGGTTAAAGGTCACGGGTTTCTCACTATTCATTCAAGTTGGGTTAAGGTGTTCGCGGATTCAGCCGCGTGCTGTGAGCCGCTTCGCCAATGCGTGTGAAACACCGCTCATGTGTGTTCCGGAGCTACTGGCACGCACGGACGCATACTGGAATTCCGGGGGTACGTCGATGTTCAGGCGCACGTATTCGGAGAGCAGGGCGAGCGTGATCCCGCGTGCGTCCATGAGTCCGGCTAGTGCGTGTGCTCCGCCTAGTCCGTAGATGGGCGCACGACCGGGACGCTTTTCGACCGCAATGGGCATCCCTAGGTTGTCTGCCGCGTCGATAATTGCGTTCACGGTCCGGTTCACGGAACCCGGAACGTGCAGGGCGTAGGGATCGGAGAGGTCTTCGAACCCTTCGCTGTATGTGCCGTCGCGGCCGGTGCGAGCAAGGTAGGTTACTAGGTCATTGCTCGTATCGAAGTCGGTGGACCAAATCTCACCGTTTGGCTGTTTGGCGAGTTGGGCGTTGACGCGGTCACGCGCTTCCGCGAAAGTCAGCATGGGTACTCTCCGTTCGGGTCAGAAACAAAAAAAGCCCCGGCCGCTACCGCTAGCTACACGCGCGGACACCAATCCGCATGTAACTAGCTCCGGTAGCGACCGGGGCTGTGCATCCCGTAGACCGGGGATGCGTCGGTGGTTTTCGACTCGCGTGGGAAGTTGGTGTCCGACCACGCGGGTTCTCTGTAGTTATGTGTCCCGTTGTTCACGGGTGTTCGCGTGAATCTCCGCGACCGGCCGGAGCACGGCCAGCGGCGGCCCCGCGTCCCGCGTCGCGCGTCCCGCTATTCGCGTCCGGCCAGCGGCGGCCCCTGCGTCCGCGAGCGGCACGGGCCCGTGACCCTTGCCGCGTCCGCACGGCACGCTGAACGGCAAGGCAGACCAGCGGCAAGCGGCACGGGGAGCGGCACAGCGACCGGCAAGCTCTAGCGGCAAGCGGCACGATTCACCGGCAAGTGCCTGGTCACCACCTTTGCCGCCCCGTGCCACGCACGGCACGTACGGCCAGTGCGGGCACTTCCCCGGGTTCCTTCCCCGTTGACCCGTGCCGCTGGGTTGCCGTTCGCGGCACGGTAAGCGGCAAGCCCGTTCCGGCAAGCGGCAACGGCAAACGGCACGCTTGCCGGTTGCGGCACGGGGAGCGGCAAGGCTCGTGTGCCGTTGTGCCGTTGCTCGGAGCCTTGCCCGTGGCGACCCCCGGCGAGACGCGCGCGGAGCGCTAGGGACGCCTGAACGGGCCGGGGCGAGGGTGGCGGTTCGCGGCCGGTACGGCCACGGGCACGACAACGGGCCCGAACCTCGCTGGGAAGTTCGGGCCCGTGGTGGTGGAGCTACGCGCTTTCCTCGTCTGCTACAGCGGCCAACGTGTCTGCCGCTTCGGCCCAATCGGGGTCGATGATGTCGAACACCAAACGATCCTTGCGCCGTAGGTCACCGTGGTACACCCACACGCGGGCCCCGGCTTGTGTCATGAGGTTGCGGCGCACGGCTGCATCCCCGTCCTCCCACACATCCGCGACCCGCTTACCGGTAGGCCGGTGCTCAATCCAGGGTTCAACCACGGGACGCGCTTCCAACTCCGTCAACCGCGCGGATAGCGCGTCGACGCGCGTTTGCCACACCTTGCGCGCGGCGTCGCTGCCCGCGTTGGCCAACTGGTCCGCCATCAGGTCGAGTTCGCGGGCACACCGGTCAATCTCGGGCCCGGGGTCCTCGCCCCCGTGGTGAACGGCTTCTGTGTACTCCAGGCTGCCTACCGCGCGTAGGAAGTTCTCTTCGGCGAACCTCTCCGCGCGGTGGTCAACGACCGATCCCCCGTGTTCGCACTTGATACCGGAGTTGAGCCGCGCGCACGCGTAGATGGTGGACCGTGGCGGTTTGGCCCTGTTCAGATACATCCGCTTGCCGCAGTTGGCACAGTGCGCCACTCCGAGCAAGAGGGCTTTGGTGTCGCTCCTGTCCACCGGGGCCTTCTTACGGCTGTCTAGCTCCCGCTGTAGCTCGTTGAACTCGTCTTCCGTCAGGAGCGGGTCATCCGTGGACAGCACCGGGGACCCGTCGGCCTTGCGGACCGTGGACGCGTAGTGGTGACCGTTCGTCTTGTGGCCCATCAGTGCGGGGGAACGGAGCTTGACCAGCAGAGCCCCCGAGTGCCAATAGGTGGTCTTACCGCGCCGTGCGCCTTGTCGCGGCAGCACGCCACGCGCATTCAGATCAGAGCACACCTTGTTGAGCGACTCGGAATCGAGTATCCGACGGATGATCTCGGAGAGAACGCGGACCTCGGCGGGATTGCGGACCAACGTCTTGCCCGGACCGTAGGGGTTGGGCGCGGTCATGTACCCGTACGACGGGGGACCTCCCGCGAACCGGTGAGGCATCGTACGGATTGCCGCGCGGGCCCCGGTGATGCGCTCCGAGATCGACAACGCTTCCATTTGGGCCGCAAACGCGAACACCTGTGTCAGCAACTCCGCGACCGGGGAGCGGCCGGAGAGGTCAAGCTCTAGCGACCCGCCACCGGGCCCTTCGGCAAAGATCAGCCGCTTCCGATGCGTGCGGGCCCACCCGACCAACGCGGACATGTCCACCATGGACCGAACGGCGCGGTCGAGACGCCAGAACACCAACGCGTCAAAGTCGTGGGAGCGATGGGCCAACCAATCCCCGAGTTGCGGCCGCTCCCACGGGGTCGTCTTGGTGGCGGACACGTCGATATCGGAAGCGATCCCCGCGACAGCAAGCCCGTAGTGGGTTGCGGCCGCGCGCGTGGCGTCCTCCTGCCGCTGCGGGGACGTCGTCTCATCAGTGCGTACGGATAGGCGGATCGCCAGAAGTGCTCTGTGTTGGGTCATGCACCGAAAATACAGTAGTTGGGTTGGGTCTGCTGTGGTCCGAGCAGAGTGGCTGAATGTTGTCCGCGCTGGTGGACCCGCCGGCCGAGAAGCTCTGCTTGTGGTCGGCCTCCGACCCGCTGGCCGGGAAGTTGCACCCCTGGGGCCAAGCGCAGGTGGTGTGACCGAACAGCCCCGCGTCCCGCAGAGCACCCGTGGCGTCGCGCTGGGTGCGGCCCACGTCCAGCACCCGGTCGCCCTTGGGGGAGGTGATCATCCGGCGCAGCACACTGTTGGGGGCCAGGGCACGGACCGCGGCCATGGAGACCACCT
>NZ_BAAGZJ010000150.1:0-6088 GCF_054778635.1 Nocardiopsis nanhaiensis | reverse complement strand
GCTGGACGCATGAGTCGAGGGGTGCTGCTGAAGGTGCCCGTTGGAGGAGTCTCACGGTTGCCGTGATGCGCGGAACGGGCAAGGCATAGCCTGACCAAGATGAACCCTCAGTGATCCACCGGTCACTGCTACACCTCCATACTGAAACCGCGATTCTCAGTTGTCAACTGAAGCACTGAGATTCGCGATAGATTCTTGCTAGGCTGGTCCCATGCAACGGCCCTATAGCCCCACCATCCGTCGCAGGCGCCTCGGCTTCGAGCTACGCCGCCTACGCGAAGAAAACGGTCACACCCTTGATGAGGCCGCTAAGAGGTCCAGCGTGCCCCGGGCAACCATCGGCAAGATCGAGACGGCGGAAGCACGCCGCACGCGCGCTCGGGACATCGACGCCCTGGCAGACCTCTACAGCCTGGATGAGGAAGGTCGTGCGGCACTCCACCAGCTATGCCGTGAGTCCAAGGAGAAGGGCTGGTGGTCCAGGTACAAGGACGTGTTCAGCGAACGAGCACTTCCTGATTTCGAAGCTGAAGCCACAGCGATGAGGACCTTCCAGGGACAAGTCATCCCTGGCCTCTTCCAAACCCCGAGCTACGCAGAGGAGATCTTCAAAGGCGGGCGCGCCGTGGACGACCCGGGCATGGTCCGAAAGGTAGAAGCTCGGATCACACGCCAGCAGACCCTGACCCGTGTCAATGCTCCTCATATAACCGCGGTCATCGATGAGGGCGCGCTTCGCAGGGTCGTGGGCTCTCCGGCCATCATGGTGGAGCAGCTAGAACACCTTGAGAACTTGGCTATGCGCCACAACATAGATATTCAGGCGCTCCCGTTCAGTAGCGGCGCGCATCTGGGCATGGCCGGGGCCTTCACCATCTTGGAGTTCTCCGAGCCCAGAGATACTCCGGTCGTTTATGTCGGGACAGCATCCGATGACCTGTACCTGGAACAAGAAGATGACATCGACCGGTATAACTTGACGTTTAGCAATGTTCAAGGGTCCGCACTGTCTGTGACCTCGACGGTGCAATTTATTGCTGACATCAAAGCTTCAACAGGAGAAACCCCGACATGATCTTGAGCTTCTACAAGAGCACCTACAGCGCACAGAACCAAGACTGTGTGGAGGTAGCCCACATCCCGACCGATTTCCGCAAGAGCAGCTACAGCGGACACGCACAGGATTGCGTGGAGGTGTCCGAGCTCCCCTGTGGCGCGGCCATCCGCGACTCGAAACACCCCTCCGCCGGGCACCTTCCCTTCCCTGCCTCCGAGTGGACCGGTTTCCTCAGAACCACCCTTTCCCGCTGACTCAAGACGCAGCGCTGCCCGGCCACGGTCGAATACCCTGGCCGGGCACCGTTGAGAGCAGTTCCGGCTACACCGCTCACTCCTCGACGCCTCCCTCTCCGATCTCGTCGGGGGTCACCTGGCCTTGCATCGATAGAGCAAGCCGACCGTTGTCCGATGCTGGTAGCAGTCGTACAAGCGAGTCATGGCATTCGAAGCCGGTTGCTGTTCATCTCTCTCCAGGGGCCGCCCGTGACCGGATGAGCCCCTGAAGGCCATCCGAGACGAGATGAAGAGGATCGACGGTAACTGACTGGCACAAGTCGTCCTACAGCGGCGGCAACAACGAGTGCGTCGACGCCCGGGAGCACCAGGCCGGAGCCGATGTGCGGGATACCCAGAACAGGGAGCTGGGCCACCTGTCCTTCAACCGTGCGGAGTGGAGCGTCTTCGTCGAGACCGCTCTCCACAGCCGCCGGTAATCCGTTACGCGACGACCTCGCCGTTCTCCAGGTAGAAGGCGTGGTCCCTTCACAGCGTGCGCGGTCCCCCTGAGCGATCCTGCGGGTGGGCCGGGGGCTCGTGGGCGCCCGCGCCCGCGCGCGGCATCGACCGCCCTCCCAAGAACAGGTACTCCTCTCCCGTGTCCAGACGGTGGAACCGCACCGAGCGCCAGGTCTGCTCACCCTCGGGGCGGATCGCGTACTGTCCCGGACCGACCGGCGCCAGCCCGTACTCCTTGACGGGCTCGGCGGTGAAGTCGGCCATCGGGCCCAGGTCGGTGGTGCGCAGTACGGTCTCACCCTCGTACCGGAACACCTCGGCCCTGAGCACCGCGGATTCATAGGCGCCCAGGTGGGGTGTGACGTCCACCGCTGGTGCGATCTCCGGGGGCATGAGGGGGTCCTGGATCCGCACATCGGCGAGCTCCCGGAAGACCTCCCCGAACAGCTCCTGGAAGAGGTCGCCGGTGCGCCCCCCGTTGGTGAGGAGGACGACGGCCAGCCCTGCCTCCGGCAGCACCCGCAGGTAGGCGGACTGGCCGATGGTGCCGCCGTCGTGGCCGATCAGGCGGTGTCCGTTCCAGTCGAACCGGATCCAGCCCAGCCCCCAGGAGTCACCCAGGGTGTGCCGGTCCGGCAGTCCGACCTGGAACCGGGTCATGGCTTCGGCGGTCTCCTCCGCGAGGATCCGGTTCCCGTCGCGGGCGACACCGCCGCGCAGGTGCGCCTCGGCGAAGCGCAGCACGTCCTCCGCGTTCGCGGTGACCAGCCCCGCGGGCCCCATCGACCGCGGCAGTCCCCACACCGGAGCCCGCACCGGTTCGGGTAGCCCCTCGATGTGGCCGACGGCCGCGCCGTGCAGCAGGGCCTCCTCCGGGAGTGTTCCCGAACGGGTCAGGCCGAGCGGGGTGAAGAGCCGTTCCCGCATCGCCCTATCCCAGGTCAGTCCGGTCAGCTTCTCGATGACCCGGCCCAGCAGCGGGAACCCCGAGTTGCAGTAGGAGAAGGCCGAACCCAAGGGGTGGATGGCGACCGCCTCCGCCAACTCGGTGACGTAGCGCTCCAGCACGTCGTCGCCGCGCCCGGTGTCGGTGAAGAGGTCCCCGTCGATCCCGCTCGTGTGGTTGAGCAGGTGCCGCACGGTCACCGCCGCGGTGAGGTCGGGATCGGACAGGCGCAGCTCGGGCAGGACCTCGGCGATCCGGGTATCGAGGGTCAGTGCACCCTCGTCCACCAGGCCCATGACGACGGTCGCCGTCCACACCTTCGTGATCGAGCCGATCTGGAAGACCGATTCCGGGGTGACGGCGTGCCCGGTCCCGGAATTGAGGACCCCGTGCTCGACCTGGACGAGTTCCCCCTCCTCTTCGCCGGTCCCGCCACCTCCTGAACCGACCCGCAGGACGCCCAGCTGCGCCCCGGGCACACCGTGCCGTTCGGCCAGCTCGGCGAGCCGCCCCCGCCAGTGCTCCCGGTCGATCGCGGGCCGCACGGATCCGGTTCGGGCCCTCGTCACGTGGTTCAAGGGTGCTGCTCCTCGACTGTTCTGCCCTGCTGTCAGCTCCTTCCGGCGGCTATCGTTTGCGGGCCACACCGCCGTACTCCGCCACCGGTCGGATTTCGCCTACCTCGGTCGGTTCCGGGCGCCACAGCGAGCAGGAGACCACTCCGGGTTCCAGCAGCTCGAGTCCGTCGAACAGCGCCTCGATCCCCGCGGCACTGCGGATGGTGAGCTTGGGGGTGCCCTTCTCGTTCCACGCCGCGGCCACCTGGTGGGCGCGTTCGCTGTCGATGTCGTCGGTCGGGTGGGAGATGACCAGGTAGCTACCGGGCGCGAGCGCCCCCGTCAGCTGGTCCAGGATCGAACGCACCTCGGCGTCGTCGGCCACGAAGTTGACCACGCCCAGGAGCATCAGCGCCACCGGCCGGGTCAGGTCCAGGGTCTTCCCGGCGACGGCCAGAATGCCCTCCGGGTCGCGCAGGTCCGCGTCGACGTAGTCGGTGGCGCCCTGGTCGCTCCCGGTCAGGAGCGCTCGGGCGTGTGTGAGCACCAGCGGGTCGTTGTCCACGTAGACCACCCGCGTATCCGGGGCCACGGACTGGGCGACCTCGTGGGTGTTGTTGTGGGTGGGCAGCCCCGTCCCGATGTCCAGGAACTGCCGGATCCCCTCCTGCCTGACCAGGAAGGTGACGGTGCGGGCCAGGAAGCGCCGGTCGGCCACCGCGTTGTCGACGATCTCGGGGAAGAACGAGCGGATCTGCTCGCCCATCTCCCGGTCGACGGGGTAGTTGTCCTTGCCGCCCAACCAGTAGTTCCAGATGCGGGCGTTGTGCGGGACGGAGGTGTCGATCCTGGGATCGGGGGTCTCAGGGGGCACGGTTCTGCTTTCTGCGGCTGGGGGTGGGGGTGGCGGAGCGCCGGTTCCGTAGGGGACCAGTAAACGGATCCGGAAAGGTACCGGCAAGTAGTCAGGGGACCGGTTCCCCCGCCGACGGGCGCTTCCACGGAGTCGGCCCAGCTGGTGGAGGACCCCGAAAACGCCTCGTCACCCGGTGAAGGTTCACGATAGCTTTCGGCCGACGCACCCGCGACAGCACGTCCAACGTAGGAGGCACCGTGAAGCACGCGACCGAGGAGTTCGCCCGGATCGCCGCTCAGGGCACGGTGCTGCGCTGCCAGGTCGGTTCCGGCGTCCACGGGCTCGCCATCGACGGCCAGAACGACCGCGACGAGATGGGCCTCTGCGTCGAACCGCCCGAGTACGTCATCGGCCTGCGCCCGTTCGAGCAGTACGTCCACCGCACCCGGGACGACCACACCCGCTCGGGCCCGGGCGACCTGGACCTGACCGTCTACTCGCTGCGCAAGTGGACCCGGCTCGCGCTGGACGGCAACCCCACCGTCCTGCTGCCCCTGTTCGTGCCCGAAGGCGAGATCGTCACCCTCACCGCCGCGGGTGCCGACCTGCGCGAGAACGCCCACCGCTTCCTCTCACGCAAGGCGGGCGAACGCTTCCTCGGCTACCTGCGCGCCCAGCGCGACCGGATGGAAGGTGTGCGCGGAGGCAAGCACACCAACCGCCCCGAGCTGGTGGCCCAGCACGGCTTCGACACCAAGTTCGCCTACCACATGGTCCGGTTGGGCCTTCAGGGCGTGGAACTGCTGGAGACCGGACGCCTCACCCTGCCCATGCCCGAACCCGACCGCGGCTGGCTGCTGGCCCTCCGCCGCGGCGAGCACAGCCGCGACGAGGCCCTGGACCGCGCCAGGGAACTGGAGGCCGGGCTCACCGACCTGTGCCGGACCTCCCACCTGCCCGCCCTGCCGGACGGCGCATGGGCCGACCGGTGGCTGGCCGACACCTACCGCCGCTTCTGGAACGAGAGTTGAACCACGCTGGTCAGAGCGGGCACCCAACCGCGCACCGCCGAGGCGGCGAGATAGGGTGATGCACCGAAGAGGTACATGCCGCGCCCGCTCACCCGGGTGTCCCGGCGTGCCGGGCGCCGGGGACACGGCCCACGGTGCCCCGGGAACGAAACAGTGAAGGAAACACCATGGTCGGAACCGTCGCGTTCGTGCTCATGGTCATCAGCATGGCGATGATGATCATCTCCGGTCTCCTCGCGGCCGTCGTCAAGACCCGCTAGGCGATCACCGCACGGCACTGACGGGTGCGGCCCGGTACACGGACGCACCCGTCAGAGCACCCTTTCCGCCCCGCCCGGCCTCCGGCCCGGCCACGGCTCCAGCCCGGCCTCCGGTCACTCCGGAGCGGGCACTGATTCCAGCGGCAGGCGCGCCATCTCCGCGCCGTCCCCACCCGTGATCACGACCTCGCCACCACCGATCTCGTACCGGGTCTCCCCCGCGTCCGCGACGTACCCGTCCTCGGTCGCCACGGCGGGGACCACCATCGCCTCACCGCTGCCGTCGAGGAACTCTCCGAAGTAGTACAGCTCCCCCGAGGAGTTCGCGCACAGCACGATCCGGTGGCGTTCGGTCTGGTAGGACTCCACCAGCGGGCCGTTGCCCCCGCCAGGCACGAGCGAGGCGATCCGCTCCGGGCAGGTTCCGCCCTCCCCCGGGCTCTCTGCCGGGCCAGTGCCCTCGTCGACGCCGGGCAGCACCCACACCAGAAGCAGCACGACACCGCCCACCACCGCCAGTGCGAGTGCCCGTACGGTGCCCTGCGGCCACCGGGGCGGGGACCAGCGGCTCCCCGGCCGGGCCCGGCTCGGCGGAGGCCAGGTCTCGGGCGGCGCCCCGGTGCCCACGTCCGCCTCCAGCTCGT
>NZ_BAAGZJ010000149.1:0-6209 GCF_054778635.1 Nocardiopsis nanhaiensis | reverse complement strand
CCAGCGCCGGAGAGCTCGCCGCCGTCGGCCCGTCCGTCCTGACCGTTCTCGCCGCCCGCGCCCCCGGCGCCTGAGGGCGGATACCCCTCCTCGTCGGCGCCGGCTCCCCCGCCACCGCCCCCGCCCGCGGCGATCACCACGGGTTCGCCGTCGAGGAGGAACTGGGTGGCCCCGCCGCCACCTCCCCCGCTGAGGCCGCCGCTGGAGCCGCCGTCACCGCCGCCGCGCCCGGCAGCGCCGTAGGCACCCTCGGGGACCGACGCGGCCCCGGCGAGGTCCACGGTGACGACCGTGCCCGAGGGCACGTCCACCGTCGCGCTCACCCGGGTCCCCACACCGCCCCAGCCCAGCTCCCCGTCCGCGTGGTCCCCGTCGGCGCCGTCGGAGCCCTGCGCGGTGACCGCCACCTGGCACGACGACCCCACCGTGAACGTGTGGGCGGCGCCGTCGCCGTGGGTCAGAGTCCGGGTGGCCTGTTCGGCCGCCGCCTGTGTGCCGCCGACCGCGACCAGTGCCCCGGCGGCCAGCCCGACCCACAGCCCACCAACTACCCCGCGTACCCGATATCGCATGAAAGTGACTCTATGTAGTCAACCCCGCCGTCAGGACGCCGACACACCCGAGCTGGACCGAACCGACACGAACCAGCCGCGGGCGGCCCTACCGCTCCGGGTCGACCCCTTCGGATACACGGCGCAAAAGCTCCGAGGTCGCCAAACCCCGCGGGTAGACCGCCACCAGAACCCGCTCCTCAGCGCCCGCGGCGCCCTGCGCGCCCGCGCCGTCCCGAGCAGTCGGCCCCTCCTTGCCCGCCCAGCCCAGCATCGGAGCCGCCAGGCCGCTCACCCGGGTCATCGCCTCGTCGAGGCGCGCCCAGACGCGACCGTCCTCCGGCTCCCGCAGCCAAGCGCGCAGAACGTGGTTGTGCGCTGCGATGACGGCCGCCGCGATCACCTCGGCCTCCAGGGACGCCCGCTCACCGCCCGCCCGCTGAGCCAGGTAGTGGCTGAACGCCGCTTGGTACCTCGCCGTCATCGCCACCTCACGGTCCCGCAGCCGATCATGGGCGCGCACCAGCCGGTACCGGGGCACGGTGATGTCGGGGTCTCGGACGTATCCCTGGAACACCAGGCGCGCGGCGGCCACCACGGTGGTCATCGGGTCGTCCGGGGAGGCTTCCATGAACCGCACGACCGTCTCGAACAGCTCGTCGTGCTCAGCGAAGAGGATGTCCTCCTTGGAGCCGAACCGGCGGAAGAGGCTCCTACGGCTCACCCCGGTCGCGGTGGCGATGCCCTCCATCGTGGTGGCCTCATAGCCCGCATCGGTGAACAGCCCCACCGCGGCCAGAACCACGTCGCGGGTCTCGGTGCGCGGCTGGCCGCCCCGCGCGGCACGCTCACCCGTTGCGCCCATAGTCGCCTCCTTCCCCGCCGACTGACCGGCGTCCACCGTGAACGTATCGGCCCCGTTGGTGTACTTCTCACCGCCCACCCCCTACCCTGGCACTGAATGCCAAGCATCGGCACCTAGTGCCAGTCACCGGGGATCGTGCGCTTCCTCGGGGAGGGAAGAACATGAGCGACTTCAACCTGTTCAAGACCAACGAGGACCACGAGGAACTACGCGAGGCCGTCCGCGCGGTCTCCGAGGACAAGATCGCCCCGCACGCCGCTGAGGTGGACGAGAAGTCGGAGTTCCCCCAGAACGCCCTCGACGCGCTGCGCGCCACGGAGTTCCATGCCGCGCACATCTCCGAGGACTACGAGGGAATGGGCGCCGACGCGCTGGCCACCTGCATCATCATCGAAGAGGTCGCCCGAGTGTGCGCCTCCTCGTCCCTCATCCCCGCGGTCAACAAGCTCGGCACCATGCCGCTGATCCTCGGCGCGCCCGAGGAGGTCAAGCAGCGCTACCTGACCCCCGTGGCGCGCGGCGAGTCGATGTTCTCCTACGGCCTGTCCGAGCGCGAGGCCGGTTCCGACACCGCCGCCATGCGCAGCCTGGCCACCCCCAAGGGCGACGACTGGGTCCTCAACGGCCAGAAGTCCTGGATCACCAACGCGGGGGTCAGCGACTACTACACCGTCCTCGCGGTGACCGATCCCGACGGCAAGCGCGGCGGCAACATCTCGGCCTTCGTCGTGCACGCCGACGACCCCGGCTTCACCCTCGGCGAGCCGGAGCGCAAGCTCGGCATCAAGGGCTCCCCCACACGGGAGCTGTTCTTCGACGACGTCCTCATCCCCGGTGACCGCATGGTCGGCTCACCGGGCGAGGGCCTCAAGATCGCGCTGCGCACCCTGGACCACACCCGCGTCACGATCGGCGCGCAGGCCGTCGGCATCGCCCAGGGCGCCCTGGACCACGCCGTGGCATACGTCAAGGAGCGCAAGCAGTTCGGCAAGGCCGTCGCCGACTTCCAGGGCATCCAGTTCATGCTCGCCGACATGGCCATGAAGCTGGAGACCGCCCGCCAGATGGTCTACGTCGCCGCCGCCAAGTCCGAGCGGGGCGACGACGACCTGGCCTTCTACGGTGCCGCGGCCAAGTGCTACGCCTCGGACGCCGCCATGGAGATCACCACCGACGCCGTGCAGCTCCTCGGCGGCGCCGGGTACGTGAAGGACTTCCCGCTGGAGCGCATGATGCGCGACGCCAAGATCACCCAGATCTACGAAGGTACGAACCAGGTCCAGCGCATGGTCATGGCCCGCCAGCTCCTCAAGAAGTAGCCCTGAGTCCGGGTGCCCCGGGCCCGAACCCCTGGTCCCGAGCCAGGGATCCGGCACCGCCGAACGCCCGCTCCTGGGAGCGGGCGTTCGGCGCTCCGGCCTGTCAGACCACGGCCTCACGGAGGAACTTGGCCATCGGGACGGCGTCTCGGCCCAGGGCCCGGCGGACGTCGTCGGTGACCATGGCGGCCTGTCCGTTGGCGATCGCACGGAAGCGCTCGTTGAGCGTGTCCACGTACCGGTCCGGCCAGCCCATGTTGGTGGCGCGGAAGTAGAAACCGGCCTCGTCCAGCTTCTTGAACCGCCACACGGGGCTGTCCGTCCCCTTCGTCTCCCGGACGACCTCGCGGAAGGTGACGGCAGTGGGCCCGGTGAGCGTGTACTCGCGGCCGTGGTGCCCGTCCTCGGAGAGCGCCGCGACGACGGTGTTGGTGACGTCTCTGGCGTCCACGAAACTGACTGCCGCGGTCTTCTTGACCGGCAGTTCCAGACGACCGTTCCGGGAGCGCGCGAGGCGGGCGAAGAGGCCCTCGGTGAAGTCCTGGTCCAACCAGTTGGGGCGGACCACGGTCCAGCGCTCGAACGACTCCCTGAGCCGGCGTTCCAGCACACGCTGCTCGGAGTCGGGCGGCCCGGTCTCACTGCCCATCGCAGTGACCAGCACGGCGGTCCGGACCCCCGCTTCCGCCGCCCGCTCCACGAAGGCCCCGGCCCGGTCCGTGAGCCCGCTGGCCAGCGGAACCGTCACGAAGAGGCTCTCCACACCCTTCAACGCCGGTTCCCAGCTAGTGGTGTCCGTCCAGTCCAGACGAACTTCACCCTCCCTGGAGGCACCCGCGGCGGGCAGGCCGCGTCTGCGGAGTTCCGTCAGGACACGCAGGCCCACCTGTCCGGTGGCGCCGGTGACCAGAGTGCTCATCTGGTGATCCCCCAAGTTCACGCGCGGGTGCTCCGCCTGCTGACGGTACCCACTTCCGCACACGGAACTGGTGTGAAACGGCTTATCGGCCGCCGACGAACCTCAGCCGAGGCGCCGGGAGGGCGCGAACGCCGCCATCGCGAACACCAGGATCGCTCCGCAGACGGCGAACCCGAGGTTGGCGAACAGGGCGTTCTCCTGGAGCACAGCGACGTTCTGGACGACGAGGCGGTTGAACGAGTTCAGCACGATGCCGAGGACCGGTTGGGACCAGAGGTGGTCGACTGCACCGCTGACCCCCAAGAGGAAGACCAGGACACCAAGGCCCTGTAGGAGCTTGCGCATGGCCCGACTCTAGGAGCCGGTCGCCCCCACCGTATCGGCCGAAGGGCCCTCCTCCACGCACCTTGCGGATGCCGCCGCCACCAGCGGTGTTCGACCAAAGTAGCGAATCGCCCTTCCTTGGTACCGCCTCAGCTCCCGGGGCCACCTTCCGGTCTTGCCCCGCTCATAGAATCCGGGCAATGCGCAACACGTCCACGCCCTCGGAGAGACACCGGCGCAGCGCGCGCGACTGGGTCGTGGACGCTGCGATGTTCCTGATCGCGATCGGCTTCGGACTGGTCGGAGCATTGACGATCCCCGGCCATACACCGCCCCCGCCGAAACCGGAGCTGTTCACCACCGCCGACCAGCTGGTCGCTCTCAGCGGCTGCACGGCCCTGTGGTGGCGGCGACGGTGGCCGGTCCGGATCGCGGTGGCCCTGGTAGTGCTCTCCGCCTTCTTCCCACTGGTGGGCGGGGCGATGCTCGTCGCCCTGTTCTCGCTGGCCGTGCACCGGCCGCCCAAGGTGGGACTGTCGGTACTTGCCCTGAGCATCCTGGCCTCCTACATCAACGTCACCCTCCACCCCGAGCCGGGCTCGCCGTTCCTCGTGATGTTCCTCCTGAGCGCGGTCTTCCAGGGAGCGGTCACCGGATGGGGGCTGTCGGTCCAGCACCGGCGGCAGCTGTTCGAGTCGCTCAAGGAACGGGCCGTCCACGCGGAGACCGAGGCCCAGCTGCGCGCCGAACACGCCCAGCACCAGGTGCGCGAGTCCATCGCCCGGGAGATCCACGACGTCCTCGGGCACCGGCTGTCGCTGCTCAGCGTGCACGCGGGCGCCCTTGAGTACCGTCCGGACGCCTCGGCCGAGGAGGTCGGCAGGTCCGCGAAGGTGATCCGGGAGAGCGCCCACCAAGCACTCCAGGACCTGCGCGAGGTGATCGGGGTACTGCGCGCGCCCGTGGGTGAACTGCCACAGCCGACCATGGCCGACCTGGCCCAGCTCGTGGCGGAGGCGGGCGACACGGGGGCGGGGCTGGAGTTCGTGGAGGAGCACACAGGGACCGTTCCCGAACGGACCGGGCGCACCGCCTACCGCATCGTCCAGGAGGCGCTCACCAACGCCCGCAAACACGCACCGGGCGCCCACACGTCCGTGCGGACCTCCGGGTCCCCGAGCGAAGGGCTGACCGTCACCGTGCGCAACGGACCTCCCAGGGAGCCCGCGGTAACACCCTCTACCGGCTCGGGGGACGGCCAGGGCCTGGTCGGCCTCACCGAGCGGATCTCGCTCACGTCCGGCCGCCTGGACTACGGTCCGACCGCCGATGGTGGCTGGCACCTCGCCGCGTGGCTACCGTGGCCCTCATGAGCGAAGCGGCGCGGGAGAGCGGTCGGCGGATCGGTGTGGTGATCGTCGACGACGACGCACTGGTGCGGGTCGGGCTGGTGATGATGCTGGGCGGCGCCCCGGACGTGAACGTGCTGGCCGAGGCGGAGGACGGCGGCGAGGTTCGGGCGCTGGTCGAACGGCACGCGCCCGACGTGGTCCTGATGGACATCCGTATGCCCACCGTGGACGGCCTGACCGCTACCGAGCAGTTGCGGTCCCTGCCCGATCCGCCTGAGGTCCTGGTGCTCACCACCTTCGACGCCGACGAGCACGTGCTCCGTGCGCTGCGGGCCGGTGCGGCCGGATTCCTCCTCAAGGACACGCCGCCGGAGGAGATCGTGGAGTCGGTCCGGCGGGTCGACCGGGGCTTCCCCGTGCTCTCCCCCCAGGTCACCCGGCGGTTGATGCAGCGAGTGGCCCACGACGACCACAGTGACCGGGCGGGTCGGGCCCGCGACAGCCTGTCCGTACTGAACGCCCGGGAGACCGAGGTCGCGATCGCCGTAGGCGAGGGCCGGTCCAACGCGGACATCGCCGCGCGGCTCTTCCTCAGCGTTCCGACCGTGAAGACGCACGTCTCCAGCATCCTCACCAAACTCGACCTGAACAACCGGGTGCAGATCGCCCTGCTGGTGCACGACGCGGACCTCCTCGACGAGGGTCAGATCTGACGCGCCCGGCCCGCCGGGTCCGACTGTCCCTCTAGGGCTTGTTCGGTGGATGCTGCCCGTCGAGAAGGTGCTGCGCCGTAGGCGTCCGTTGAGGGTTGGTGGCGGGCGACGAACGGGGGTGCTGCGCCGTAGGCGTCCGTTGAGGGTTGGTGGCGGGCGACGAACG